>JAHDQA010000127.1 GCA_018434075.1 Tissierellaceae bacterium | reverse complement strand
TTTTTTGACGTGTTCTGATACAATAGACTTTGCTCATGATTCTTCTCCGTTTCTGTTTATTTGGTTATTAACATTATAACAGAGAAGCTCTCATGAGCATTATTTATTTAATTGTGTTTCATTTAATATTACAACTCGCCAGATTAGAAGAAAATTGTTTAGGGTAGATAATAGATGAATCAAATTAACAGGAGGGATTTAAATGAAGAAAGTAGCAATTTTAGTAGAAAACATGTTTGACGAACAGGAATTAATATTCCCTTACCATAGGCTTAGAGAAGATTTTGAGGTTAGTCTAGTTGGAAGCGAAAAAGATAAAGTATACGAGAGCAAATCAGGATTTAAGATCAAAAGCACTCATGCTTCAGATGAAATAAATCCGGAAGAATATGCGGGATTAGTTATCCCAGGTGGATTTTCACCTGATTTCATGAGGAGAAATGAAAACACAAAGGGTTTGGTAAAGAAATTCAATGAACTTAACAAGCCCATTGCTGCTATATGCCATGGGCCATGGATGTTAGCGTCATGCTGTGACTTAAAGGGAAGAGAAGTAACTTCATTTTACAGCATTAAAGATGATTTAGTAAATGCAGGAGCAAAATGGGTAGATAAAGAGGTAGTAGTTGATGGAAATTTAATTACATCACGAAATCCTAATGATCTTCCAGCATTTATTAGAGAATTTGTAAAGAAGATTTAAAAAATTCTTGACATGACTCCTCTAACACTATAAAATAATAAAAAACGATGAGGGTTGAAAGTAAGTTAGACAATGACTAAAAGAGAAGAAAGTTCACCGGCTGAAAGACTTTCGTAGTATAAGCTAACTGAAATACCGCTTCCCGAGTTCTCATTCTGAACTTAAGTAAGTTTGAGCGTAAACTAAACGTTATAGTGTTTTTTGTATTTAGGTGGATACGAGTGTGCGCTTGTCCTTTTTAGGATGAGCGCAATTTTAATGTGAGGGGTGGATAAAATGAACGACATTGTCATTTCAAAATTTGGGGGTAGCTCATTAGCCACTTCCACTCAATTTGAGAGAGTAAAAGAAATTGCATATAATAATCCAAACATGAAAGTCATAGTGCCATCTGCACCGGGTAAAAGAGATGATAAAGACCATAAAATCACAGATTTATTGTATATGTGTTATCAACTTTCCTCACATGGACTTAAATTCGATGACATCTTTCAGATGATAGCTGAAAGATTTTTTGAAATAAGAGATAAACTCTTCATCGATTTAGATCTTGAAAGCATATTAACTGATATAAAGGTTAATATCGAGAATAACGCAAGCAGAGATTATTGCGCAAGCAGAGGTGAATACCTCAATGGAATGCTGCTTGCAAAATATTTGGGATACGAGTTCATAGATGCTTGCGATGTCATTTTATTTAATGAGACTAATGAAATTGATGAATTAAATACAAATAGAGAACTGTTAAAGCACATTAAGCTTGATGAAGATATTAAGTACATAATACCTGGATTCTATGGCTCGTTTAGATCTGAGATCAGAACATTTTCTAGAGGTGGCTCGGATATTACCGGAGCAATAGTTGCAAATGCTTTGGATGCTAAACTTTATGAAAATTGGACAGATGTATCAGGATTTTTAGTGGCAGATCCCAAAATAGTGGATAATCCAAGAGAAATTGATTTAATAACATACAAAGAGCTTAGGGAATTATCCTATATGGGTGCTAAAGTGCTGCATGAGGAGGCAATATTCCCAGTAAAGAAAAAGGGAATACCTATTCATATTAAAAATACAAACAAACCAGAAGACAAAGGCACTTTAATAGTGCCAGAAACATGGGGATCCAGCAGGGATAATTTAATCACAGGCATTGCTGGGAGAAAAGATTTCACAGTAATTACTGTTGAGAAAACATTGATGAATAGCGATAAGAGCTTTTTAAGAAAGCTAGTATCTGTATTCGAGACAAACGACATAACAATTGAGCATATGCCATCTGGAATAGACTCCATATCTGTAATAGTTTCAGATGAAGAATTAAACGGAAAACTTTCAAAAATAAAAGAAGAAATACGTATTTATTTAAACCCAGACAATATAATCTCATCTTCAAATATGGCATTAGTTGCTGTGGTTGGAAGAGGAATGATTAGAACCAAGGGGATTTCGGCACGAGTGTTTTCTGCACTGTCTGATAATGGTGTAAATATAAGAATGATATCACAAGGTTCGAGTGAATTAAATATCATCATAGGCATTGAAAACAGTGATTTTGAGACGGCAATTAAATCGATTTATAGAGCATTCTACGAATAAGGAGGACTTTGTCATGTTAAACGTAGGCATAGTAGGAGCATCGGGGCTTGTTGGAAGAAATATTATAAGTATTTTGGAAGAAAGAAATTTTCATATGGATGAGTTGCGACTGTACGCTTCAAGAAAATCTAAAGATAAAGAGATATATTTCAATGATAAGACAACTAAGATTGAGGAGCTGAATGAAGGAATATTTGAAGATAGTTTAGACATGGTGTTTTTTGCTGCAGGTGGTGCTGTCAGTGAAAAATACATACCTCAATTGACAAAAAGAGGTGTAATATGCATCGACAATAGTTCGAGTTTTAGAATGAGAGAAGATGTCGGACTAGTAGTCCCCGAGGTAAATCCAGAAGATGTAAATATTAATAAAACTCTCATAGCGAATCCGAATTGTTCCACTATTCAAAGCGTAGTAGCACTTAAGCCATTATATGACAAATATGGGATAGAGAGGATAATATACTCAACTTATCAAGCTGTTTCAGGTTCTGGACAAAGGGGATTAAACGACTTAGACACTGGTAGAAATGATTTTTACCCTTATCCAATTAAGAACAACGTAATTCCGCATATTGATGCATTTTTAGATGACGGTTACACTAAGGAAGAGATGAAGATGATAAATGAAACGAAGAAAATACTTCACGATGAAAACTTGAAAATAACAGCAACTACGGTTAGGGTTCCAGTTAGATTTGGGCACAGCATATCCATCAATGTTGAATTGAAAACAGGATTTGACTTAGATGACGTAAGAGAGACATTAAGCCAATTTAACGGAATAATAGTAGTTGATGATGTGAAAAGCAATAAATACCCTATGCCAATACATGCTCAGGGGAGAGATGAAGTTTTTGTGGGCAGGATTAGAAGAGATTACAGTGTGGAAAATGGCTTGAATTTATGGGTGGTCGCAGATAACATAAGAAAAGGTGCGGCAACAAACGCAGTACAGATTGGAGAACTTCTCATAAAGGAAGGAGTGCTTTCATGATTAATATAGGACTTTTAGGATTTGGAACTGTAGGTGCTGGAGTTTACAGCATATTTGAGGAAAGAAAAGATTATTTGGAATTGATTTTGCAGGAAGATATTAATATTAAGAAGATCTTAGTAAAAAATACGAACAAGGATAGGAAAGTAAAAGTAAATCCCAATCTTTTGACTATTAATGAAGATGACATATTTTTAGACGAAGAAATTGGCATCATTATAGAGGTTACCCCAAGTGCTGAAGATGCCTATAGATATGCTAAAAAAGCTCTCCAATACAATAAACATTTCATAACTTCGAATAAAGCTTTAGTAAGTGCATACTACGAAGAGCTATCGACTTTATTTGAACAGAAAGACTTAAAATTTCTTTATGAAGCCAGTGTGGGTGGGGCAATTCCAATAATTCGAGAAATGAAAGAACAAATAAAACTAAATGAAATAGTAAATATTCGTGCAATTTTAAATGGGACGACAAACTATATACTCACAAATATATATGAAAAAAACATAAGCTTCTATGAGGCATTAACGAAAGCTCAAGATCTAGGCTATGCCGAACAAAATCCCAGCGATGACATTGACGGAATTGATTCAATGAGAAAGATTAGAATACTCTCTACTTTAGGATTTGGAACGAGTATAATAGAAGATGATATTTTAGTAAATGGCATAGGCAATGTATCTTCCTATGATATAGAGACACTTAAACAAAAGGGCTTAAAAGTAAAGTTAATTGCATCTGCAAATGTTCTAAATGGCAGATACGAAGTAAGTGTGCTGCCTACTGCAATAAGTGCAAAAAACTTGTTCTACAATATAGATTATAGGAAAAATATTGTAAGCTTTACGGGAGATAAGGTTGGAGAACTAAGCTTTATTGGAGAAGGGGCAGGAATGTATGAAACTGCAAATTCAGTACTATCGGATTTAATAGAAGCAATTTCAAATGAGGATTATTCAAGTCCATTGAGAGCCAGAGGTTTTCAAAATGGCATATCGGGCTTAAAGGGAAGCTTTTACATCAGAATTAGCAATAAGATGATTGATATCCCCGGAGATTATATCAAAGAGGTCATTTCTGAGGAAAACCCATTTGTCATTATCACAAATGAAATTGGTATTCTTGATATCATGGATAATTTAAGCGAGATAGGAAAAGAAGATTATTCCATAATTAAAATTGATGAGTAAGGTGAACAAAATGGATTATATAAGTACAAGAGATAAAAACAATACAGTAAATTCAGCGAAAGCCATAATTCAAGGCATAGCCAAAGATGGTGGACTTTTCGTTCCTAAAGAGTTCAAGCCATTAGACAATATAGTTTCATTTATAGGTATGCCATATAATGAACTGTGCAAACACATATTAAGTTGCTTTTTTGATGATTTAAAATATGGGTTAGATGAAGCTGTCAGTAGAGCTTACGATGAAAAATTCATAGATGGGGTTGTTCGATTAAAAGATTTCGGGGATGTAAGTTTTTTAGAGCTTTACCATGGGGTTTCTCTTTCGTTTAAAGACATTGCATTGTCTTTACTTCCCCAACTATTGCAGTTATCTATTGTAAAAGAGAACATAAAAGAGAATTTTCTCATTTTGACGGCCACATCTGGAGATACAGGCAAAGCTGCATTGGAAGGATTTAAAAATCTAGATAGATTTAAAGTTGCTGTTTTTTTCCCAAATGATGGTGTGAGCTTTATTCAAGAAAGGCAAATGATCACGCAAGAAGGGAACAACACTTATGTCTTTAGGTTATTAGGGAATTTTGATGATGCCCAGAGCGAAGTTAAGGATTTATTTTCCGACACCGAATTTTTCAAAGAACTTGAAAAAAGAGAATTAAAGCTTACTTCTGCAAATTCAATAAATATAGCTAGACTCCTGCCGCAGGTAGTATATTATGTTTATACATATTTAGAAGCACTTAAAATGGGGAGAATATCTCTTGGAGACTGTATAAATTTTTGCGTTCCAACTGGAAACTTTGGCAATATTTTAGCAGCGTATTATGCGTATAAACTTGGAGTGCCTATCAATAAATTAATAGTTGCTTCAAATGAAAACAATGTACTTACATATTTCTTTAAAACCAAGAATTATAATTCCAATAGAAACCTTATAAAAACCTCATCGCCATCTATGGACATCTTAGTTTCAAGCAATTTGGAGAGGCTGTTGTTTGATTTAACAAAAGATGATGAATTGGTTAAAAACAAGATGAAGGAATTGAAAGAACAAGGCTATTACAATATAGATATTGGCACAGATTTATTTTATGCTGATTATATGAAACAAGAAGAAGTGGAAAGGAGCATAAGATTTGTATTTGACAAATACAACTATATAATTGACCCGCACACAGCGGTAGCATATGGGGTATACCAAAAGTATTTAACTGAAACCAAGGATCCCACTCACACTGTTATCGTATCAACTGCAAGTCCTTATAAATTTCCTAAAGAAATATTGAAAGCGTTTAATATAAGCACAACTGATGAATTAGATAGTGTAAATAAACTTTCAATTTTGTCAGGCACTGAAATTCCAACGCAGATATTGAATCTTTTTAAGCAAGACAAGACAAGAGAAATAGTTGTCGAAAAAGGCAAGATGAAAGAAAAACTATTAAACACTATAAAGTAGGTGGTTTAGATGTTTAAAATAAAAGTTCCTGCAACTAGCGCCAATCTAGGCGCGGGATTTGACTGTCTAGCTCTGGCAATAGACATGTATAATACATTTACATTCACAGATGCGCCAAAAGGGTTTAGAGGAGACAATTTAATCTATAGATCATATTATGCAGTATTTGAACATTTAGGGGTAGAGATAATTGACACAAGGATAGAAACAGATAGCAATATTCCGATTAGCAGAGGGCTTGGCTCTTCTGCAAGTTGTATAGTGGCAGGGGTATTAGGTGCAAATAAAATCTTAGATTTCCCACTAAGTGGCGAAGATGTACTCAATCTCGCAAATTCAATTGAAGGTCATCCTGACAATGTGTCTGCCGCACTATATGGGGGAATTACTATAAGCGCAGTTAAAAACAGTAAAGTGTTAACCAACAAGATAATTCCAAAAGAACTGGTCAAATTGGTTGCACTCGTACCAGAGTTCGAATTGTCGACTAAATCATCTAGAGAGGTTATACCAAGAGAGTTAACCTTAGATACGGCTGTATTTAATATTCAAAGGACTGCACTATTGATATCATCTCTAATAAATGGCAATCTTGATATGCTTAAATACGCTACGGAAGATAAAATTCACCAGCCATATAGAATGAATTTGATAGAAAATTCATATGAGATATTTGATATTGCATATGAATTGGGAGCATTAGCTGTGTTTTTAAGCGGAGCCGGGCCAACTATAATGTGCATTGTTAATAAAGACGACAATGAGTTTAAACAAAAATTAGACAGTTGGCTTGGAAAAAAAACGGGAAATTGGAAAACTTTTGAACATAAAATAGAAACTGGAGGTGCAAAAATTAATAATTAGTTTAATAATACATATACGGGGTATATTATTGTCACAAATATATAGAAGGTGGTCAATATGTCAAAATATCACGAATACCCATTGAGTTATCCAGCAAATCTGAAACTCAAAGTAATGGACTTGGATAGGAGTGTTAAGTTTTATACAGAAGTACTTGGACTTACAGTAATTGAAGCAGGTAAAGAGTATTTGCTATCAGCAGATTTAAAAAATCCACTTATAATTTTAGAGAGACCCATAAACCCAATAGCAAAGCCACCTCATACTACAGGATTGTATCACTATGCAATTAAATTGCCTTCAAGACTAGATTTGGGAAAGTTCATAAACCATGTTAAAGACAAGGATGTAGAAATTGTTGGTGGAGCTAATCATGGAGTGAGTGAAGCTTTTTATTTCGAAGACAATGAGGGCAATGGAATAGAGATTTATGCTGATACTGATGAGAAAAACTGGTTTGTTGATGGAAAGCTTAGGATGGTAACTGATCCACTAGACTACAGGGGACTGATGAGTTTAGCGGATGGAGATATATGGAATAAGATTCCCGAAGACACAGTCTTAGGGCATATGCATCTACATGTTGACAATTTAGAGAAAAATGCTAAATTTTACGAACTCCTAGGCTTTGAGAAGACTCTGGAGTTACCGAATTCAGCGTATTTCTATTCACAAGGGAGGTATCATCATCACATTGGGTTTAATGTTTGGAATGGCAGAGGGATTCCAGCCCCACCTGAGAATGCGATTGGACTGGACTATTACACTATAAAAGTCTCAACGGAAGAAAAACTCTCAGATTTAGAAAATAAGCTCAAAGCAAATGATTATTTAGTTGAAAAGAAACCAGAAGGGATATTCACAAAAGACCCTGCTGGGAACAAAGTATTGTTAATAATATAAGACATAGCCTAGGCTATGTCTTATATTATTGTTCAAATGATTCAAATGGCTCTTCAATGCTAATATGACCCATTAAAGTTTCAGCAGGTTTGCCGTCTACTAGAAATTGGACTCTATCAACGCTATCCAAACCAACCAATGAATTTACTACTTGCGCTATTATATAGCTCTCTTCCATACTACCGCCATATAAACCGTCTTGGGCAAAATTAACATAACAAGTCTTATCTTGATCTACTGTTACATCTATTAATTTCACAGTACTAGGAAAACCTGTGCTCATATTTTCGGTATCTACTGGACCTTTCATGAGTTCACGCACAATAGCTTCTTCTAAAGTTGTTCCTTCATAATTGATCTCTCTTTTTTCTTCTATCAACCAATCGTATTCTTCATTGCCTGTTTCAACATAATCGTTGTTAGCAAAGTACAGAGTAACTTCTTTTGTGTAGTTTTCTGCTGGCTCTGGTTCATTTCCATTGTCAGGATTTTCAATAGGTGTTTCATTTATTGGATTTTCAGGTTCATTCACTTCATTGTTGTTATTTGAGCATGCAGCTAATGATAAAATCAAAAGCATTGACAAGCTCACTACTAAGAACTTTTTCATAATTATCTCCTTTCATTCCCTTATACTTATATAAATCATAACATGTTTACAATAAACAATCAATTT
Source organism: Tissierellaceae bacterium (assembly GCA_018434075.1). Classification (GTDB taxonomy): domain Bacteria; phylum Bacillota; class Clostridia; order Tissierellales; family Tissierellaceae; genus Soehngenia. Next base: position 17,444 of record JAHDQA010000127.1, on the reverse strand, counting down.
ACGATTGTGTTACAATGATGGCAATAAGTGTAGTATAATGAATACAATACACTGATTGCTTATGATTGACAGGTTTATATCAACAATGGGGAAAATATTATTATATAGAAGAAAACAACCAAGGAGTGATAAAACATGAATTTGATATTTGCAGTAGATGGAAATTGGCGGATAGGTGCAAATGGCAAAATGTTGGTTGCTATAGAAGAGGATTTGCATCGATTCAGAAGAATAACAGAAGGACATATAGTTATTATGGGCAGAAAAACTGTAGAAGCATTACCTGAAAAAAAACCTCTTGAAAACAGAATAAACATTGTCGTTACAAGAAGCACAGAATTTCACAAAGATGGATTCATTGTCTTAAATTCACTTGAAGATTTATTTCCTTTACTCAAAGAGATTAACCCGAATAAGGAAAAAGAAGTTTTTGTCGCTGGCGGAGGTACAATTGCAAGGCAATTGTTGCTTTTTTCAAATAAAGCATATATAACAAAAGTATTTATGGATTTTCCAGACGCCGATGCATTTATACCCAATCTAGATTTAGATCCTGACTGGAAAGTTGTTAGCGAATCTGAGGTGTTCGAAGAAAATAGAATTTATTACAGGTATGTCGATTATGAAAGGATAAGGTGGTAAAATGTATTCAAAAGAAACCATAACTTTTGATGACTTTCTAAAACTGGACATTAGAGTTGGTGAAATAATAGATGTTGAATTCTTTGAGAAAGCCAAAAAAGCAGCCTATAAATTAACGATAGATTTTGGCGAAGGAATTGGAATTAAGAAATCAAGTGCACAAATTACATCCCATTATACTGAGAAAGACTTAATTGGCAAACAAATACTTGCAGTAGTAAATTTCCCAGAGAAGAACATCGCTGGCTTTAAATCTGAAGTTTTAGTGTTAGGGACTTACTCTGAAGGAGGAGTTGTTCTTGTTGTACCAGATAAGAGAGTAAAAAATGGCGATATTTTAGGATAAGCTAGATGAAATTAACAAATTATGGGTATACATATATGGAAAACGAAAGGGGCGATATGATATGGATAGTTTAAATAAGGAAATTGTGCTTAAGAGAATTGTAAAAGAAACTAGTGATATATACTCATTTGTATTTGAAAAACCAAATGATTATGTTTGGACTGCTGGGCAACACACAGTTTTTAAATTTAAAGAATTAAAAATCCCACTAGCTGAAGATGAAAAAGAGCATAGAATATTTAGTATAGCTTCTGTTAAAGAAGAAGATGAATTTATGTTTTCAACGAGAATTGTAGATACTTGCACTAATTTTAAGAAAAATTTACTAAAGCTCATACCAGGGGATGTAATGCTCATAGACAAACCTATGGGGAAATTTATATTGGAAGACTTAAAAAAACCTACTGTACTTATAGCTGGTGGAATAGGAGTTACCCCAATGAGAGCGTTTTTAAAAGACATAGAATTAAATAAGAAAGAAGTAAAACACATAAGACTACTTTACTCTGATGATAGAAATGAGTTTGCTTATGAGAAAGAATTGCTTCAAATTGGAGAAAATATTGAAGGAGTAGAAGTTTTGCTAATCTCAAATAGAGATCAATTCAATAAAGAAATAGAGGAGTTTGCAAAGCAATATAATAACAACGGGAATTATTACATCTCAGGTTCACCTGGAATGAATAATATGTTTACTGAGAAGTTGATAAACATGGGAATTGACAAACAAAACATAAAAACAGACTCATTTCAAGGATATTAGAATCCACATTCTGTGGGTTCTTTTTATTTGTAAAGAATTACTATAAAATGTTTTTATACAAAACAATTGGGTATTAAACATAATAATATCAGTAAGCATTAACTAAATGAATTAATTACAAAAATATAACAATTAAAAAAGGAGGGAAAATCTATGGCAGAAGAATTAAAACCAGGTTGCACACGACCGGAGATAAAAAGAGAGAAGAAAGAAGAAATAACTGAAAATGTAATTGAGAAAAAGGAGGTTAAGAGTATGGTTAAAGTAGGGAAACCAGCACCTTTGTTTGAAGCTCCAGCTTATCATGAAGGGAAATTTATAAATGTAAAATTAGAAGATTATAAAGGCAAATGGGTACTACTATGTTTTTATCCGGGAGACTTTACTTTCGTCTGAGCTACTGAGGTAGCAGCAGTTGCTGCTAAATTTGATGAATTTAAAGAATTGGGAGTTGAAGTTTTATCCGTAAGTACTGACAGCCATTTCGTACACAAGATGTGGAATGATCATGAATTATCGAAGATGATTAATAAAGACATTCCATTCCCTATGGTATCAGATGCAGGTGGCTATATTGGAACTCTATATGGTATATACGATGAAGATAGCGGAACAGAAACAAGAGGAAGATTTATTATTGACCCAGATGGAGTGATTCAAGGATTTGAAGTATTAACTCCACCAGTAGGAAGAAATGTAAGTGAAACAATAAGACAGATAAAAGCTTTCCAATTAGTAAGAAAAACTCAAGGTGGAGAAGTTACACCATCTGGATGGAAACCTGGAAAAACAACTTTAAAACCTGGACCTGATTTAGTTGGAAATGTATGGAAAGTCTGGAAGGTAGAAGAAGCATTTGAATAAAATAAATCGATTGACCTAATATTATAAATAAGATATCATATTAACATAATATAAATGGAGTTGTTGATATGAATAATGAAGCTATTGTAGCTGTATTAAAAGAAAATAAAATGAGGCCATCTTTTATAAGAGTTAAAATTTATACTCTTTTAGTGGAATCAAGAATACATCCAACGGTTGACGAGCTATATGAACAGCTTTCAAAGGAGATTTTGACTTTATCAAAAACTACAGTTTATAACACTTTAAAACTATTTATTGATAAAGGGATAGTAAGAGCAATAAATATTGAAGGAAATGAGTTGCGGTTTGAAGCTGAGAGAGGTTTTCACGGCCACTTTAAATGCAGGGTATGCGGGCAAATTTACGACATACCTATGAATGAAAGTGCAATAACTAATGAATTGGATGGTTTTACAGTAGAAGATGTCCAAGTTTTAGTGTCGGGTATCTGTCCAGAATGTGAGTAAAAATAATTCCTACTAATTTAGTATATATTTGTTTATTATTTTTCTTCCTAGGGTATATTAGTGCTACGACAATAATATACTATATATAGGAGGGGTATTTAATGGATAAAGTTAAATTAGCAGTTATATTTTATAGTGGATATGGGACAAATTTTAAAATGGCACAATGGGCAAAAGATGAAGCTGAAAAAGTTGGAGCAGAGGTTAGACTTTTAAAAGTTCAAGAATTGATACCTGATGAGGTTATCAATGCAAATGAAGGATTAAAAGCGATGAAAGAAGCAACTAAAGATATACCTGTTGCCACTTCTGATGATTTGGTTTGGGCAGATGCCTTTATTTTCAGTGCGGGAAGCAGATTTGGAAATGTTCCATCTCAACTTAAAAACTTCTTAGATATGCAAGGTGGACTTTGGGCACAAGGTAAGTTAGCAAATAAAGTAGTCTCGGCAATGTCATCAGCACAAAACCCTCATGGAGGTCAAGAGGGCACAGTTAAAGCTATTCTTACAACTATGATGCATTGGGGAGCAATAATTGTGACACCGGGATTTATAGATGAAGCAGTTTATGGAGCGGGTGGCAATCCTTATGGCACATCAGCTACAGTAGCTATGGATGGAAGCATAGTTGATAATGTAGAACCAGCTGTAAGATTTCAAGCAAGAAGAACTGTAGAAGTTGCAAGTTGGATTAAAAAGGGAAGAGAATAAAAATTTAAAATCCTGAGGCTTTTAGCCTCAGGATTTATTTATGATTTATTTCTTGTTTGAATCTTCTTTAGGAGGATAATCTATCTTTTTTTTACTTTGTTTCATGCCGTATTTTACTATGACATATATTAGTACAGCTAATAGAATAATGAAGAATATATTAGATACTATAAATAAAACTAATTGCTCAATAAAAATATAAAACTTATTTATAGCATCATTAAAAGCGGCTTTCAATTTAGTAAAGAATCCAGCATTGACCCCTGCTGAACTAGATAATTTGTTCACTTCATAGATTGATATATAAAAAGTTGAAAAATCAATTCTCTCATCGAGTCCCTGTAGTTCAGCTTTTAGAGATTCCTTTTGGGATATGACATCGCTTAATTGGTTTTCTATTGCAAGTATATCTTCTATTTTCTCTGCTCTTTCTAAAAGACTTAAGAGTCTTTCTTCTTTTGTCTCTAAGACTTTTATTCGCGATTCGGTATCTATATAATATTTTGTAACATCTTGTTTAGAAGTATACTCGTTGGTTATGTTGCCAATGTCTGGGAGAGATTTTTTAAAGCTTGAAACTTTGTCTTTTGGGATTCTAATCTCGTAATACGCATATCTGTCATATTCTCTGTATCTGGCGCTGATTTTATTATCATAAGACACTTGAGAATTTACAACATAGCCATCGTTTGCTTCTATGAACTGATTTAGTTTATCTAAAGTTTTCTCGTACTCTAGAGTTTCTATATTCATAGTGATTGTTGTGATAACTTTTTCTGGTTCTATAGAGCTGCCCTTTTCACCTGTAAATTCTTGAGTTTCACTTGGAGATCCTGGACTAATATTTTCTGGACTAGTAACTGCTGATTCATTATCTGAGCTATTTTTACTGCTGCTACAGCCTACAAGCAATGAAAGGATGAGAATTAAAGATAAAATTATCAAACTTAATTTTTTAAAGCTTTTCATACAAAATCATCTCCTTTTACTCATTATAGCATTAATTGGAAAGAAGTGGTTACGATATGATTACAATTTTTAAATAGTTAAAAATTTGGAAATGCGTCCGATATTATATGTAAGAATATTACATACATATTGGAGGTAAAGGTGGGGAGAAAAACTTTTTCTAGAACTTTTATAATTGTCTTTTTATTATTTATAACCACTACAACTAAAATTGAGGCTGCTGAAATCAAGCCAATAAAGATTCCAGTGTTGATGTATCATCATATAAGCGATGAGGTCAACAATTCAATGGTAGTGAGCAAAGACAAATTTCTTGAGGACATAATAACTTTAAAAGAAGCTGGGTATGAGACTATATTTTTAACTGAACTACATGATTATTTAAAAGGAAATACAGTTTTGCCGAAAAAACCCATAATAATAACATTTGATGATGGATATTCTTCGTTTTATGAAATAGCATATCCAATAGCTAAAGAGACAGATATGAAACTTACTGTTTCAATAATCGGCTGGTCGGTTGGCAGAGATACCATGATGGATGATAAAACACCAATTATTCCGCATTTTTCATGGGAACAAGCAAAAGAAATGATAGATAGTGGATTAGTCGATATACAAAATCACACTTATGATTTACATTCAACTGAAGGATATAGCGCTGGATTTAACAAGCCAACTGCAAAAGGAGTTATGAAACTTAAAGGCGAGAACGAATATAAATACAGAATGAGGTTGAGGGATGACCTTGTCACATTAAACTACTTGACTTATAATAATACTAGACATATTCCTTTATTTTTGGTATATCCATATGGTGCATACTCAGATTTAACTGAAAAGGCCATTTACAATTTTGGATTTAAAGGCAGCTTAACATCAGATGAAGGTATCAGGGAATATAAAACTGTAAATGATTTAAAGAAGATGCCGAGGATAAATGTTACTAATGATTTAAAAGGTGAAAAATTGTTGAATAAAATAAACAACGCGAAATTAAAATAAAAGACATGGCTTAAGCCATGTCTTTTATGATTTCATCTGCTAATTCTATATACATATTTACTTCTTGTTCAATTAATTTTAAAGAGCTAATGAAGAAATTCTTATCGTGAACATCGATATCCATCATCTTCGCCACATTATAGATATCGTTTTTGCCTGTTTCTCTCAGCAAAGCATCATATTGTTTTACAAAATTGTCTTTATCATTTAGATATTTTGCATACAATCCTTTTGAAAATAAAAGGCCAAATGCATATGGAAAATTATAAAAACTCAAGTCTGCAGAGTAATAATGAGATTTATTTATCCACATATAAGGATGCAGATAATTTTCATCTAGGCTATCACCATAAGCCTTCTTTTGAGAATCAATCATCATGTCTTTTAACTCATTTACAGTTAAAGGATGATCTTTTCTTCTTTCGAACACTTCGGACTCAAATAAAAACCTGCTTAATATATCCACTATTACTTGTCCTGAACCAGATATTGATTCTTCTAATATAGCAATTTTTTCATCGATATTTTTTGCTTCTTTTAAACTTGCATTTACCACGATAGTTTCACAAAATATAGAAGCGGTTTCAGCTATAGGCATAGGATACGAACTATTTAGTATAGATTCATCCTTTAAGTTAAATCCATGATAAGCATGTCCTAGCTCATGAGCTAAAGTTGTCATATTTGAAAAGCTTCCATTGAAATTTGCCATAATTCTGCTTTGACCTATGCAATGAAGATTTGAACAGAATGCTCCGCCTCTTTTTCCTTTTCGAGGCTCAACATCCAGCCAATTATTCTCATAAGCATTTTTAACGAAATCTGCCAATCTATCGCTAAAGGTTCTGAAATTATCTATTACATAATTAATGGCTTCTTCATATGAGAATGTTCTATCGTTTTTACCGACCGGAGCAAATAGATCGTAGAATGGAAGACTGCCTTTATGCCCTAACAATTCAGCTTTCTTTTTATAGTATCTATGGAAAATATCCAGATTTTCATTCATCGCTTCAAGCATTGCATTTAAAGTTTCTTCATCCATTCTTGACTTTATGAGAGTTTCATGGAGCGGCGATTTGTAGCCTCTCAAATCACATAAAGTAATTACTTCGCCCTTAATGCCATTTAATGCCGCACTTGAGGCATCTTCAATTTTTTTGTAAGAGTCGAGTTCTGCAAAATAGGCAGTTTTTCTTACATTGGCATCTGCATCATAAGCTAAATTTCTAACCACTGGAAGTGGTAAAGTTTCTTTTTTGCCAGCAAGTGTTATATCTACATCAAGAGTTGAAACGACTTTGTTTTGAAGTCCTTCCCAGGCTGAAGAACCTGTATTTGTTAATTTTGATATGATTACCTCTTGATCTTTTGGAAGTAAAAATTTTGCTCTTTGTCTATTTGATAAAAGGAAGTACTCATGTTCTCTTAATAAAGCACTTGAAGCAATAACTTCTTCAAGATTATCAAGTTTTAGTAGAAAATTTTGAAATTCAACGATTGAAGGAGTTATTTCGTTTGCAATTACCTCGATTTTGTCAAGATATTTAAAAGCTTCTTCATCGTTTGCGTCAACTGCGTTTGTTAAATGCGCAAATGCAGCTAACCTAGAAACATAGTATCTGTATTGTTTCAAATGATCGATATAAGTTTCCAATTTCTCTTTTGCATTATCTGTGTTTAAAAAAGCTTCACTAGTCCAAGCATTTATATCTTCAACTAGTTTTTTGAAATAAACTAAATCTGATTGAAATTCATCACTATCAAATGATGGGTATAATTCTTTTAGACTCCAACGCAAATTGCATCACCTCTATATTTATTTCGACACACTAATATTATAACATAGCTTTTTATAGTAGCAACAACAAAGAAAGTTAAAAAAATAACGAATAATTTCACACAATGAAATATTTAAAAAATTGTTAAATACGTGGAAATAAGAAAATTGAAACAAAACGTTCATGATATTTCATAAATCGAAACAATCTATTTTGGAAATATTACAAACAATCACTCAAAACATGCATAAACAAGCTATTTACAAATATAATTTAAAATAGCGAAAAATCAGAATAAAATTATAATTTGCAAACGTATTGCATTTTTTTATAAATCGTATATAATTAATAACGTTGTACTATATGTTATTAAATTAACTATTGAGGAGGATAATATGGCTAAAGATGCTTCAAAATCAAAATTAACACTAGTTTCATTAATTCTTATGATTTTCACCTCTGTATATGGCTTTAACAACATTCCTAGGTCATTTTACAAGATGGGATATGCTGCAATTCCTTGGTTTATAGTATCTGGCATTTTATTTTTTATACCATTCGCATTTATGATGGCTGAGTATGGAGCAGCTTTTAAAGATGAAAAAGGCGGTATATATTCATGGATGGAAAAGTCTGTAGGGCCTAAATACGCATTTGTAGCAACATTCATGTGGTATTCTTCATATATTATTTGGATGGTGAATGTTTCTTCTGGACTATGGGTACCATTGTCCAATGCAATTTTTGGACAAGATAATACACAAACTTGGTCATTCCTAGGTTTAAGTGCTACGCAAGTTCTTGGGGTATTAGGAATTATATGGATTTTATTCGTTACTTTTGTTTCTACAAAAGGCCTAGATAAGATTAAAAAGGTTACCTCGATTGGAGGAATAGCTGTAACTGGATTAAATATTCTACTATGGGTAGGTGCAATTACTGTTTTAGTTTTAAACAAAGGCAGTTTTGCTGAGCCAATAGTTGGATTAAAATCATTTACTCAGCCAATTAATCCAGAGTATCAAGGGAGTTTTATTGCGTCATTATCATTTGTGGTATATGCAATATTTGCATATGGTGGAATTGAGGCAGTGGGTGGATTAGTAGACCAAACAGAGAACCCAGAAAAGACATTTCCAAAGGGAGTTGCGATATCTGCCGCAGTAATATCAATTGGATATGCTCTTGGAATATTGCTAGTTGGGGCATTTACAAATTGGAATGATGTAATAAATTCATCTAATGTTCACATCGGAAATGCAAGCTATGTAATAATGAGCAACCTTGGAGTTGCAGTAGGTCAAGCAATGGGTGTGGCTGAAGAAACAGCTCTTTTATTTGGCAGAGTAATTGCTAGAGTATTTGGTTTCTCGACATTTTTAGCTTTAATGGGTGCATTCTTTACTTTGACATATTCACCATTAAAACAATTAATCGAAGGTACACCAAAAGAGTTATGGCCGGGTAAATTTAGCAAAATTGATGAAAAAAATGGCATGCCTGTAAACGCAATGGTTATTCAAGCAGTTGTTGTAAGCGGAATTATTGCTTTAGTTTCTTTCGGTGGAGAGTCAGTTTCAAAGTTTTTCGACATATTGGTAATTATGACAAATGTAGCAATGACAATACCATATATGTTCTTAGCAGGAGCATTTCCTGCATTTAAGAAAAATCAAGAGATTGTGAAACCATTTGAGGTTTATAAAAACTACAAAACATCCTTTGTTGCCACTGTAATTGTCGTTTTGACAGTTGGCTTTGCTAATTTCTTTACAATTCTAGAACCTGCTTTAAATGGAGATTTAAAGAGTGCTATATGGTCGATAGCTGGACCAATATTATTTTCATTAATCGCTTTGTTAATGTTTAATAATTATGAGAAAAAAGTAAGCAACATAAAAGTTATAAATAAAGTAGAGACACAAAATTAATGAATTGCCCTTTGGTTAGATTCCAAAGGGCAATATTGTTTTAAATATCAACTTTTGGATATAATTATTAAAGGTGATGATTATGAAAGAAGAAAAAAATAATTTAAGAGAAAAGCTAAATACTATTTCATACAAAGTAACACAAGAGAACGCAACAGAAAAACCATTTTCAAGTCCATTAAACAACAATTTCGAGGAAGGAATTTACGTTGATATAGTCTCAGGAGAAGTACTCTTTTCTTCAAAAGACAAATTTGACGCAGGTTGTGGATGGCCAAGTTTTGCTAAACCTATTGAGGAGGACAATATTGTTGAGAAAAAAGATTTATCTCATGGGATGATTAGAACTGAAGTAAGATCAAAAGGAGCTGATTCTCACTTAGGACATGTTTTCAATGATGGACCTAGGGATAAAGGTGGACTTAGGTATTGCATAAATGGTGCAAGTCTCAGGTTTATTAAGAAAGAGGATATGGAGAAGGAAGGATATGGAGATTATTTAGATAAAGTTTAGAGAATTCTCTAAACTTTTGATATGAGATAATACATTTGTTACATGAAAAATAAAAAAGAAAGGCCTCTGATATAATGTTTTTCGTGAAAACAAAAAATCGGAGGGATCCTTTCTTATGAAAACAATTATTAGCAATTTATTAAAACCATAGCATTATTCAGAGACAATTTTTCAAAGGTCTGTGTTAAATATGTTTGACTTCTCTACAAAAAACAGATTAAACTATTCTCTATTGCTTTAGTTTGTGATTGAAAATACATACTATCTTTTAGGAGAGATTTTATGAAATTCAAAAGAATTATTGCAATACTTATGATGTTAAGTATAGTACTTATTAGTTGCACCTCTGAAGAATTAGAAGTAGAGGGCTTGACAATGGAAGAAAAATTAGAGGATTTTGATTATCTATACGAACTAATTGGTAACAATTATCCTCTTCTTAAAGTTAATGAGCGTCAAAATGGAATCAACTGGTTGAATGAGAGAGTTGAATTTGAAGAAAAAATTAAAAAGACTACTACAGACCAAGAGTTTCTAATAGAAGTCAAAAATATTGTAAGAAGACTTAACAACAATCACACCCATGTAGTTGATAAAAACTACTTGCTTGAACTCTATGAATTTTATGGTGATGATGAATTAGAGGATGTGTTTAAGGAGTGGACTGACATAATTGAAGATGATACTGTTATGGAATGGTATAATATAAATTCGGATGATTTAGCTATTACTTCAGAGTCAAATACTAATCATAGACCTTTAAATCGACAAACATATAGTACTAGTATAATTGTACCTGACGAAGTAGCTTATTTGAAAATTAAAGATATGATGATAGGATTTGAAGAACTGGAAAGTATAGCAGAGGATTTAAGAAGTTTTTTTAATGAAGTATCTGAATATGATAAGTTAATTATTGACATTAGAGGGAACCCTGGTGGAAATGATTTATACTGGAGATATGGTGTCGTCCCCCCACTTATTAAAGATAGAATTACTGTGGAAAACTACTATTTTGTAAGAGGTTCTTACGCTAAGAAATTCTATGAATCAGGTGGTGCGGGTAATTTATATCCATTGTCACAGTTAGATGCTAATATAATGGAAAAACTACCAGAGGAAGTTAAAATAGATTTTCAATACTATGGTATTAGAAACATGACTATAGAACCTTTAGAACCAGTTGGATTTGAAGGAAAGATATTTTTATTAATAGATGACAAAGTTTTTTCATCTGCAGATGGATTTGCAGCCTTTGCAAAAGATAGTGGTTTTGCAACATTAATAGGAGTGCCTACAATGGGAGATGGATTGTCATGGAATCCACTTTTAGCATCTCTACCAAATAGTGGAATTGTAATTCGTTTTAGTGGAGCACTAGCAATTAACAGAGATGGAACAATAAATGCTGAGGTAGGAACAACCCCACATATTGAAATGCCAAATCATTCGTTCCGAATAGGTGAATGGGATGAGGCTATTCAATACGTAGTTAATTATAATGAAGTAGAGTAAATAAATATTCTCAAAAAATATAGACATGTTCATAAGTAAATTATATGGCTATAAAGACCGTGAATAATGAATTACATATAGAAGGAGAGACTGTGAAATAATTTGTGTATGGTAATTCTCCAAGTTAAGGTAAATTAAAAATATCTTGATAAGGTGAATTTACTAAAAGAGGCTCTTACTACTGTTAAAGAGCAACAGAGATAAAAAGTGTTTCATTTTAACTTGCATTTAGCGTTTAGAGAATTCTCTAAACTTTTTTCTTGCATTTATGTATACTTAAGTATATACTTAATTAGTTAATGACAAGGAGGAAATTTTTTTATATGGAGAAATTAAGATTTGATGAAATGGAATTTAGTGAGGCTGTGAAGAAAGGCATAAGGGATATGGGCTTTGAAGAAATGTCCCCTATCCAATCACAAGCAATACCTATTCTTTTACAAGGGGTAGATGTAATAGGCCAAGCTCAAACAGGAACCGGAAAAACAGCAGCATTTGGCATACCTTTATTAGAAATGGTAGATGTAAGTGTAAAAAAGACTCAAGCACTCATACTATGTCCAACTAGAGAGCTTTCTGTACAGGTAGCGGAAGAACTTAAAAATTTGGCTAAGTACATAAAGGGGCTTAACATATTGCCAGTTTATGGTGGTCAGCCAATTGAAAGACAACTAAAGGGTTTAAAAGCAGGAGTGCAAATAGTAGTGGGTACACCTGGTAGAGTTATTGACCACATTAGAAGAAAGACAATAAAGACAGACAGCATTAAGTACATGGTGCTTGATGAAGCTGATGAGATGTTTGACATGGGATTTAGAGACGATATCGAATTAGTAATGAATACGTTGCCAGAAGATAGGCAGACAATATTCTTCTCTGCCACTATGCCAGACGAAATAAGACAATTTGCTAAGAAGTTCCAAAAGGATCCACAATATATAAAAGTAGTTCATAAGGAACTTACTGTACCAAAAGTAGAACAGTCATATTACGAAGTAAGATCACAGATGAAAACTGAAATACTAAGTAGACTTATAGACATATACAACCCTAAATTGACATTGGTATTTTGCAACACAAAGAAAAAAGTAGATGAGTTGACTACAGAACTTCAATCTCGAGGTTATTTAGCTGATGGACTGCATGGAGATCTCAAGCAAAATCAAAGGGACATGGTAATGAATAAATTTAGGAACTCAACAATCGACATACTAGTAGCTACAGATGTAGCTGCGAGAGGATTAGATGTTGACGATATAGATTTGGTAGTCAATTACGATTTGCCACAAGATGAAGAAAACTACGTTCATAGAATAGGCAGAACTGCAAGAGCAGGTCGAAGTGGCAGAGCTTTTAGCTTTGTGTCTGGAAGAGAGATTTACAAGCTAAAGGATATCCAAAAATATACAAAGACAACAATAGAGAGAAGAGAAATACCTACTTTAAAGGATATACAAGCAAAATATACCGAGAGCATACAAGATAAGATTAAACAAGAAATTGAAGCAATTGAAGAAAATGACTTAACGAAATACAACCCAATACTAGACACGTTGTTGTTGGAAGAATACAGTTCATTTGACATTGCACTAGCATTGCTAAAGATGTATTTAGATGAGAAGAAAATATTCGAAGGACACGAAGAAATTGAGCAGATAGATACTAAGAAGAGATTCAACGCAAATGGAATGTATACAAGGCTTCACATTAATGTTGGAAAATCCTTAGGAATTAGCCCTAGACATATTTTGTCCGCAATTTTTGAAGAGACTGGCTTAAATAAAAAAATCATTGGAAATATAGACCTATATGATGATTTCACATTTATTGAAGTACCTTCTGAATATGATGAAGTAGTCATAAACGGTTTAAATGGCAAGAAAATTAGAGGGACAAAGGTAAGAGTAGAAAGAGCAAATGCTAAAAAGAAAAAAAGCAGAAAATAATATTTAATCTCGGAGGCGATAGTGTTGAAAATGTTTAAAAGCGACAACACATCTGGTGTTCATCCTAAAATATTAAAAGCTATGGAAGAAGTGAACTTTGAACATGAAAGTGCTTATGGGGAAGATTCGGTTACAAATATAGCCATACAAAAATTCAGGAAAGTATTTGGAAAAGATGTTGATGTCTTTTTTGTAACTACGGGCACATCTGCCAATGTCATTGGATTATCAGGAGCATTGTTACCTTATGAAGGAGTTGTAGCTCCCGTATCTGCCCATATAAATGTTGATGAATGCGGAGCTTTGGAAAGATTTTCAGGCAATAAGATAATACAAATACAAACTGATGATGGAAAAATAAAGCCAGAGATGATAATTGATACTTTGGAAGTACTAGGAGATGAACACGCAGTTCAACCGAGAATAATCTCTATTTCTCAAGTGACAGAGCTTGGAACTTTATATGAAGTCGATGAAATAAGGGAGCTGGCTGATTTTGCGCATAAACATGGACTGTATCTACACGTTGATGGAGCTAGAATAGCAAATGCGGTATGCGCATTAAACTCGTCTTTTAAAGAGATGTTAACTGATACAGGAGTTGATTTAGTAAGTTTTGGAGGAACCAAGAACGGAATGATGATTGGGGAGGCCGTTGTCGTTTTAAATGACAATCTAAAAGGACGATATCAATTCTACAGGAAACAAGGAATGCAGCTGGTTTCAAAGATGAGATTTATCTCTGCTCAGTTTTTAGCCTATTTGGATGGAATATGGGAAGAAAATGCTAGAAATGCAAATGGAATGGGAGCATATTTCGCGAATGAGCTTGAGAAATTTGAAGGCATAAAGTTAAAATCTAAAGTAAGAGCTAATATGATATTTGCTTATATGCCAAAAGATCTGATAGATGTGCTTCATGAGAAATTCGCCTTTTATATAAACGATGAAAAAAATGGATTAATTAGACTAGTAACATCTTTCGATACAAATAAAGAAGATATTGATTTGTTTATAAATGAAATTAAACATTACTATAATAAATAGGCCTTGACTTTAGTCAAGGTTTTCTCATCTATACAAATAAAAAATGATGAAAAGTGGCATAAAATGCTAGGTTTTAATTAAATCGCTTTGGGTATAATCAAAATATGAAAATACAGAAGAAAGCGGGAGCTCAAATGAAAGTTATAATTGCGCCATGTGGGATTAGAAATATCTTAGATGCCAATGATATGGCCATATATATGGAAGATGGGGTTAGAAATATAGTAAAAAATGCTGAAATCTATAAATTCCCCTTGCTAAATGGAGATTCTCCAATTGAACAGACAAAAGCGTTGGGAGGCAAAATTTACGAAAAAGAAACGCTTGATCCATTAGGAAGGAAAATCCATGCAAAATACGCTGCGCTAAATGATAAAGTGATCATTGAATTAAAGGAAAGTTCAGGATTAAGACACTTGAATATGGAGGAAAAGAATCCTTTATACACTTCAACTTATGGCACGGGTTTGTTGATTTTAGACGCATTAAATAAAGGATATAGGGATTTTTATGTTTTCACTCATGGTAGTGCTACTAATGATGCTGGAATAGGAATATTAAATAGCTTGGGATTTAGATTTTTAGACATTAATGGAAATGAAGTTGAATTGAATGCAAAGGGACTATACACAATAAGAGATATAGATAGTTCGAAGAAAGATGCACGTCTTGACGAGACTTCATTTACAGTAGTTACGGATTATAATCAGGAGTTTTCTGGACTTCACGGCATCGCTTATACTTATGGGCCAATAAAAGGTGCGACGCCTTTGATTATAGAATCTTTAGACAGGGGACTTAGAAATTTTGCATTAGTAGTTGAGAAAAAAATAGGAGTAGATGTTGAAAAGGTGAAAGGCTCAGGTGCGGGTGGCGGAGTTGCAGCAGGATTATATAGTTTTTTAAATGCTGACATAATATCGACTATAGATGCTTTTTATGAGATTAGCAATTTAAAAAATTATATTTACAATGCAGATTTAGTTTTAACTGGCTCCACTGAAGTTATGAAAGGCGAAAAATTAAATCCCGTCATGATGGACATTGTAGATATAGCACATAAAAACCATGTACCAGTAGTTGGCATATTCGGATATACAGATAATGGAATTGAAAAACTCTATTCTAGTGGTTTCACCGGGATTTATCCACTGTATAAAAACAGGCTTCATATGGATAATTTTTATGCAGAACCTCATGAAATGCTTGTAAAAATGGTTGAATCCATCATAAGCATAGTAATTGATGAACAATATGAGGGATAAAATGTTAAGTGGGAAAAGATATAATACATTAAACGATGAGCTATTTAAAATATTTGGAGAAAAAGTTTCAAAAATTGCTATAGATGGTGGATTTACTTGTCCAAATAGAGATGGCAGACTAAGTTATAGTGGGTGCCTTTTTTGCAATGAAAAAGGCTCTGGAGATTTCACTAATTTCAATCTAGATATAGAAAAACAAATAGATAGCCAAATTGAAATTAACAAGAGAAAATGGAAGACAAATAAATTTATTGCATATTTTCAATCCTTTACTAACACTTACGCAGATATAGACACTTTAAAGCTCAAATATGAAAATGCAATGAGCAGAAAAGATATTGTAGGATTAGCTATAGCGACCAGACCGGATTGTTTCAATGAAGAAATCTATGATTATTTAGAAGAGTTAAATAATAGGACATTTCTTTGGATCGAGTTAGGATTGCAAACTGTAAGCGAAGATACAGCGAAGTTAATAAACCGAGGATACGATTTAAATACTTATGAGGAGACTATAATGGAATTAAAGAAAAGAAAGATAAGAGTAGTAACTCATTTGATATTTGGATTGCCATATGAAGACAAAGTAGATATGCTAAATTCAGTCAAATATTTAGCTAAAACCAATACTTGGGGAGTAAAATTTCATTCACTTTACATTCAAACTGATTCAAGATTATATGATTATTACCTTAAAGAGAGTTTTAAATTATTAACTAAAGAGGAATATGTAGATATTGTGTCTATAGCAATATCGTATCTACCAAGAGAAATGGTAATTCATAGACTCACAGGAGATGCGAATAAGAAGTTGCTCTTTAAACCAGAGTGGTCTTGTGATAAGCTAGGAGTTATCTCTTCAATAGATAAAAAATTAAAAGAACTCGATTTATATCAAGGGGTCAATTATAATAGTAATATGTGATAAAAAGGGGTTGATATGATGAATAAAGTTCTGATTATGCTTGCTGACGGTTTTGAGGAAGTTGAAGCATTGACTTGTGCTGATTACCTTCAAAGAGCTAGTATGGAAGCTGTATTAGTCTCCACAAGTAAAAATCAAATCGTAGAGGGATCTCATAAAATAAGAGTTGTAGCAAACAAATTACTAGAGGAGATCGTTTCTTCAGTTAATTACTCTGCCATAGTAATTCCTGGAGGGCAACCTGGAGCAACAAATTTAAAGAATAATAGAAGAGTACTAGAACTTATTAAAGAATTCTATGATGAAGAAAAGATAGTTGCCTCAATATGTGCCGGCCCAAGCGTACTTTATGAGGCGGGTATATTAGATGGGAAAAAAGTAACATGCTTTCCTGGATATGGAGAAAAATTAATTGGTGCAAAAGTTGTAAACGATATTGTCGTCAAAGATGGCAATATAATTACAGCGATGGGACCTGCAACTGCTGATTATTTTGCGATAAAAATAGTCGAAGCTTTAAGAGGCAGTGAAAAAGCTAGAGAGCTTAGAAAAAGCATATTATTAGATGTGGTTGAAAATCAAAGATGAGTTTAGCTCATCTTTTCTTTTCTTAGTGTAAAATAATTGTTGGAGAAATAATAAAAAAATATAGAGAATGATCCTCGATTTGATATAATGTAATCGTCAAAACTACAAAAAAGGAGGATATTCTCTATGAATAATATTATACAATTAATAGCAGAGAAAG
>JAHDQA010000139.1 GCA_018434075.1 Tissierellaceae bacterium | reverse complement strand
TTATTCCACATTGAGGTAAATGCGTTTTGTATAATATCCTCTCTGATTGCTACCATACTACACTTTTCTCTATCCTCAATGTGCTGAATACAGCACCATTGCACTTTCTCATACGGCTTTCCAATATAGATTTTCTGTCTCCTGAATACCCTACCACATTCTCCGCATATGATTTTGCTACTGTATGCATACCTGTTTTGCGATTTTGTGCCATCGGCTTTCATCTGCCTACGGCGATATTCATAAATTTCTTTGACCGCTTCTGCTTCCTCCATACTAATGATGGGTTCGTGATTCTCAGAAATAAAATACTGAGGCAGCTCTCCCTTATTTCTTTTTCGCTTAAAGGGGACTCCCTCAGTAGTAAATGTCTTTTGCAATATTAAGTTTCCTGTATAGATTGGATTTAGAAGAATTTCCTTTACTACTCCCTCTGACCATTTTTCAGCACTTCGAATAGTTTGTATACCTTTCTCAGTCAATTCCCTTGCAATTACATAAGAGCCCTTGCCGTTTAAATATTGTTTGAAAATATAGCGTACGGTTTCTACCTCCTGCTCATCAATGACCAGTTCGCCATTCTCGTCCTTAACATATCCGTGGGCAGGTGTTCCTATTTTAAAGCTACCTTCTTGAAACCGTTTAACTGCTGCCCATTTGTTGTTGGTTGAAATACTTTCGGCCTCTCCTTGTGCCAGTGAGCTTAGGATTGTCAAGAGCATTTCACTGCTCTCAAATAATGTGTTGATATTCTCTTTTTCAAAAAACACTGCAATGCCAAGCAGTTTCAGCTTACGTATTGCTTTAATGCTATCAACTGTATTTCTTGCAAAGCGGGTAACTGATTTTGTAATGATCATATCAATTTTTCCGGCTTCACAATCTTTTATCATACGCAAGAAGTCATCTCTTTTCTGGAGCTTCGTTCCACTTCGAGCTTCATCTGCATAGATTCCAGCATACTCCCAATCGCTTCTTTTACCAATCAACTCTTCATAATAAGCTGTCTGTGCAATAAAGGAATTTTGTTGCTCCCTGGAATCTGTGCTGACACGACAGTAGGCACAAACCCGTTTCTGTGGCTGAAGCTGCATCAGTACATGAGATTTTACAGGATTTATTTTTGTTATCTTTTTTATTTTTTTCTGTTCGCCTGCCACTATAGTTTCCTCCTTTCCAACAGAATTTACCTTCTGTTAGCAACACACATTACCACACAAGTTTTAGAATAGCTACTGTTATTACACATATACTTTTGCAAGCTGAGGAAGAAATGTTTGGCGGTTCAAAGCATCAATTTCTTCATATTCTTCGCTGGTAATCAGACCGTTGCGAAGCAGGATTGCTAAGAACTTCAATGTGATTTTATATTTGACTTCATTGGCTGTTTGTTCTTTTGACATAGAAATAGCCTCCTTATATCCAATTTGATTTTTCTTATATCCGAATCATTTTGCTTGTTCAGTTATATCCATTGACAGCCCTACGCTAAGCGATAATGCCTCGTCAATTAAAAGCATTCGTAACCTGCTTACGCTTCCTATGTATTCCAAAAGTCGGATGCGATCTATGGTTCGTATCTGTTCAAGTAAGACAACCGAATTTTTCTGCAGTGCTTCCATACAGCCAAGTTCCACATGAGTAGGCAGCTCTTTTTTAGATTTGCTGGTTATAGCTGCAACGATGACCGTAGGGCTGTACCGGTTTCCAATATCATTCTGTATAACAAGTACAGGTCGGATACCACCCTGCTCACAGCCCACCACCGGGCTTAAATCCGCATAGAGAATATCTCCACGCCTTATAATTCTTTTTTGTTCTCCCAAAATGTGCACCTCCTTTTGTTTTCTTAATGGCACAAAAATACAAACCGCTCTGTTGTAAATACTCTGTTTGCTATGACAGAGCGGTTTGCATGGCTTCTGACATTAAGTCTTTTTCTCTGTGCTTAATTCGACACTACTTCCCAAGCACAAATGGCAACAACCTAAACTGCGGTTAGCTATACCGCATCATGGGACTTTCACCCTCGCCGGGATCTCCGCCGACTGCCCTCATTGCCTGCGATGGGTTGGTACCACTCGGACTGTGACTGGACAGAAGTATCATTATAGGCTGACGGGATTATTGCGAAACAGGCTGCCACAGCCTGTTTTACGGTCGGATGGGTACCGCTTAGCACCTTGTTTGGCCGTCTTTGATAGGTTGATAGATGAGAAGGAATGAACAGAAAAGAAAAATATAGATAGGCAGTTTCATTTTCTCATTAAAATCCTACAGGTGGTCTTGGCGCATCCCTCGAAGTCGCTTTACTCTTTTAAAGCACCGTCAGCTAAAGTATTTAGGTTGTTGGATATGAAATTTTCAAAGAACAATCGGGGTATTAAAAAGCCCCCTCACTACTAAGCCGAAATAGTAAGGGGGTTGAGCGGATTTATTTTTACTTTTCTAAAAGATTTTTGAGTTTATCAAGAATTCGTCTTTTACGATCATTGATTGTTTTCTGAGGAATGCCTGTTTTGGACGCCCATT
>JAHDQA010000009.1 GCA_018434075.1 Tissierellaceae bacterium | reverse complement strand
TTGGGATAAAGAATTTTAAGAGATTCCGAAATAGAATTATTCATTGTACAAATTAGAGGGGTCAAATTTACAAGTAAATAATATATGTGGAAAACCTATATTTTAGCTAGGTTTATTTAAGTGTGCTTAAAAACCAATATACTAGTACCTATATGTAAAAATGTTCTTAAATATAGTATTGGAGCAGGATCAAAATTGATCCTACCCCAACAATTGACAAAGAGCCCAAATATAAATATCGGCACATAAGTGCCGATATTTATAACTTTAATACAAAGAATATGATTAAGCCTAATACTATGAAAATGGGTAAAAAAACAATAATTGCAGATATGATGATAGCTAAGATATCCATTTTTTCTAATTCAATGTCTTCATTCTCTTCAGAGCTTTCATCCTTATTGTTTTTTTCATTTAACCATTTAAAAGCACGATCTATTTTGCTTTGGAAAAACACTTTAATCACATCATTTCTTAATTTTGCTCATTCAGCTTGTGATGGCAGGCAACAAAATGCCCAGGTCTAGCTTCTTCAAATTGTGGCTGTACTTGCGAGCATATTTCTGTTGCATACTTGCATCTAGTGTGGAACTTGCATCCAGTAGGTGGCTTAATAGGGCTTGGTATATCGCCTTCAAGCACTTCTATTTTAGTTCCTTCAGGGTCAGTAGTTGGTATAGCTGATAATAATGCCTGAGTATAAGGATGCATCATGTTTTCAAATATTTCTTCAGTATCAGCTAATTCTACAATATTCCCCAAATACATGACTCCAACTCTATCGCTGATATATCTAATGACACTCAAATCATGGCTAATAAACATATAAGTTAGATTCTCTTGCTCTTTCAAGTCTATCAAAAGATTTATTATTTGCGATTGTATGGATACATCTAGTGCAGATACAGCCTCGTCACAGACGATAAACTTAGGATTTAATGCAACTGATCTTGCAATGCCGATTCTCTGTCTTTGTCCACCTGAAAATTGATGAGGATATCTATGAACAAAATAAGGTGCTAACCCACATTTTTCCATAGTTGATAAAATGTATTTCTGCGTTTCCTCGCTATTTTTAGGGAACATATTGTGAGCATACAAGCCCTCTGAAATAATTTGTCCTACAGTTAATCTAGGATTTAGAGAAGAATAGGGATCTTGGAATATGAGTTGCAAGTCTTTTCTTAGTCTTCTCATTTCCTCTTCTTCTAATTTTGCTAAATTTATCCCATCATCTTTTTTACTCTCGTACTTTTCAAAATCTGGATGCTCTCTATACCTATCTTTTAATTTGTCAACTTCTAACTCAAAATCAGCTATAGTCTTTTCTTTCTTTGCTAGTTCCTTCTTTAGTTCTTCTATTTTACTATTCTGGCTATCAATTGACTTTCCCTTGTTTTTTAGTTCATCAGATTCAATTTGTAATTTCTTTATCTCGTCTCTTATCTCTTTCGCCTGTATTTTTACTTCATATTGGCTTGTTAACACTTTAGAAATCTCTGAAAAATCATCAGCTACTAAAAAACCTCCAACGAGTTCAACAATATCAAGATATTTGTTTCTCGCTTTTTTCTCTGATTCTCGATATTTTTCAAGAGCTTTGTACTTTTCATTTCCATCGGTTAGTTTTTCATAGTTTTCTTTGTCTTCGTTCTCTCTGTGTCTAAGCTGATGGAGTTCTTTAACTTCTCTGTCTAAATTCTTATATGTTTCCAGAACATATTTAGGAGCTATATCTTCAATACTTCTTCCATAATATAATGTCCTTCCATCTGTTTGATCATATAATTGTAGTAAAGTTCTTCCTAGTGTTGACTTACCACATCCGCTCTCTCCAACAAGTCCGAAAGTCTCTCCTTCGTAAATATCTAATGTTATATCTTCATTGGCTCTAACAAACAAATGCTCTGGGTTAAAGATAGATCCTTTTTTAACAGGGAAATACTGCTTTAAATTTTCCACTCTGATTAATACTTTTTTACCATCTTTTATTTTAGGCATTTGCTCTCACCCCTTTCTGTGGATAAAAGCATCTTATTTGATGATCATTTTCTATTGTGTGAAGTTCGGGTTCTTCATTGTTGCATTTATCAGTAGCATATTTACATCTCGGTGCAAACTTGCATCCTTTTGGTAAGTCCAATGGATGTGGCACCGAACCGGGAATAGCTTCTAGCCTTTTACCTTTTTCTGTATCCAATCTTGGTATAGAATACATCAATCCTTCAGTATAAGGATGCATGTATTTACTTATATCCGCAAAAATTGTTCTTCTTGGAGCTTTTTCTACAACTTGGCCGCAATACATTACAGCTACATCATCAGCCATTTGATTTATTACTCCCAAGTCATGGGTAATAAATAAAATCGATGTGCCTATTTTTGACTTAAGTTCATTCATTAGTTTCAGTATCTGCGCTTGTATTGTTACATCGAGAGCTGTGGTAGGTTCATCTGCAATTAACAATTTTGGCATGCAAGCTAATGCCATCGCTATCATTACTCTTTGTCTCATACCGCCTGACAATTGATGAGGATATTGTTTTGCTACTGATTCAGGGTTGGGTATTTTTACTAAAGAAAGCATGTTAACTACTTCTTTGTTAGCTTCCTTTTTATTCATTTTTTGGTGAATCATGAAAGGTTCTGCTACTTGTCTTTCTATGGTAAATACAGGGTTTAATGATGTCATTGGCTCTTGGAAAATAACTGAAACATCATTCCCTCTAATATGAGTCATCTCTCTAATTGGAACTTCAACTAAATTTTTCCCGTCGAATAGAATTTCTCCACTTTCTATATAGCCATTGCCATCTAACAACTTGATAATGCTCATTGCAGATACGCTTTTTCCACTTCCGGACTCGCCAACAAGCCCCAAAGTTTTACCTTGGTCAACTGAATAAGTTACACCATTTACAGCTTTTACTATGCCTCTTTTTGTTTTGAAAAATGTGTGAAGATCCTTAATTTCTAATAGTGCCATCTATTCTTCCCCCTAACGTTCTTGAGATTTAGGGTCAATCGCATCTCTTAAACCATCACCAATTAAGTTGATGCAAATTACGCATACACCTAATATAATGGAAGCAAATACCCATCTCCACCAGTAATTTTGAATAACTATACTATTGTTAGCACCATATAGCATATTCCCCCATGTTGGCTGAGGAGGCTGTACCCCGAATCCAAGGTAGGATAATGTTGCTTCTGTAAGCATACTTGTCGCAAAGTCTAAAGTAGCAGATACAATAATTACAGAAACGACATTTGGTAATATATGTTTGAAAATAATACTTGATTGTTTTATACCAACTGATTTAGCAGCAGTTACATATTCTTGTTCTCTAATTGACAATATTTGGGCTCTAACGAGTCTTTGTAATCCCGGCCAAGATAATAGCCCTAAAATTACCATTATCATAAATATTCTCTGATTTGAAGTAAGCGCATTCCCAATGAGCGAAGATAATATCATTGCAAATGGCAAGAATGGCAATGATGCAACCATTTCAGATATTCTCTGTAAAACTGTGTCAACCTTACCCCCGACAAATCCTGAAATACTACCTACGATGATCCCTATAATTGTGGAAATAACTACTGCTACCGCACCAATAAACACGGACATTCTTCCACCATTAATCAACCTGGAGAGAATATCCCTTCCTAATTCATCTGTTCCAAATACATATCCTTTCAAACCCCAAGTATGAAGATTTCCATTTTCATCAATTGCATAGTTTTGATAATAGTCAGTATAATAATTTACTATCTTGACATCTTTTAGCTCTGATGGAACTTCGGATTGTTTGTAATTATTAGCTCCCCACGATACAATCTTTCCGTTTTCGGTTAGAGCTGTATAATGGTATCTCCCACCTTGAATAGAAACAATTTTTTCTTCCAATACAGGAGGTTTACCTTCTCCTTTAGTTGAGATATTGCCCCATACAAAAACTTTGCCATCTTCGTTAACAGCAGCTACTGTACTTGCAGTTGTCCCTATGTCTACAATTTTCCCCATGTTCTCAGGAAATCTAGTATATGCATTTTGCTGATTTCCTAGATATACGACTTCTCCTGATTTAGTTAATCCAATAACTCCATCAGCTGTTGTAACTATTTTATCGATTTGCCCTTGATATGGATTCATCTCGTTATAATCATTGTTCATTGAATTCCCAAAATAATACACATATCCATCTTCAGTGACTACTATTGAAGATTGATAACCTGCTTCAATTTGTTTTATATTTGTTAAGTTTTCGACTTCATAAGGAGGGCTACATTGCCTTTGCCTATTGTTCCCAGAGAAGAATAGCTTCCCATCTTCATTTAAAAAGATAATGTGGTCAAACCCAGCAGAAACTTGAACTATTTTCCCCATGTCTTCCGGAATATTTGCGACATCTAAAGCTGATGATATCCTTGTTTTACCCCAGATGAAGACTTCTCCATCATTTGAAATACCAACCGAAAAAGTAGGTCCAATAGAAATTTGTTTAATGTTCCCCTGAAGTTGTTTAGGTACATCCATCATATCAAGTCCGGGCGCTACGTTTATTTGAGAAACTTCAGAAAAAGATGTGTCGATAGGGTATATAAATGGTCCAATAATGACTATTAAAAGTATTATAATGAAACCAATAAAACCTGTCATGGCAACTTTATTGTCTCTAAAATTTGATATGATAGTTCTCAAAGGACTTTGCACTAGTTCTTCTTCATATATTGATAAATCACCTTTCCCGCCAAATAGCATCTTAAGGAGAGGAGATCTTTTCTTCTTTTGATCTTTTTCTTTTGACATAGTTCTCCTCCTTATTTATTTACTCTAACTCTTGGATCAACTATACCATAGCTTAAATCTGACAGTAAGTTGCCAAGCAGAGCAAGAATTATATAAAATAATTGGATAGCCAGTGCGACATTGTAGTCTTGATTAACCAACGCTGAGATGTAAAAGTCTCCCATACCTTTAAGGTTAAACATCCTTTCAACTACTAGTGATCCAGCAAATACACTCATAAGCCAGCTAATAAGCAATGTTATGATAGGAAGTAATGCATTTCTCCAAGCATGGGAAAATATAACAACTCTTTCTTTTAGTCCTTTTGCCCTTGCAGTTCTTATGTAGTCCATGCTCAATGAGTCTATCATAGCAGCTCTTATATACCTTGTTAGTCCTCCTAATGAGCCTACAGTCATTACTCCCAATGGAAGCGCCAAGTGATACATTGTATCTTTAAACTCTTCCCATGCAGTCCCCGAGAAGTTTGGAGTATTAAGTCCACTAACTGGGAACCACCCTAGTTTTACTGCAAAAAGATATATGAATAATAGTGCAATTATAAAAATTGGAATGCTATACCCAATAATCGTCAATACTTGCACTGATTTATCGAAAATTGAATTCTTCTTAACTGCTGTGAATATACCAAGCGGTATAGTAATAGCCAATGTAATTATTATTGAGAATATATTAATAAAAACCGTTATTTTCATTGGATTAACTATCACTTGATTGACAGGAGCCTTATATATAGATGACATGCCTAAGTCTCCATGCAGAACTCCATTCATCCACTTTGCGTATCTGACCGGCATAGGATCATCTAGTCCCAGTCTCTGCCTTGCTAATTGATATCTGTATTGATACTCTTCTGGTGTTATCTTGTTTTTAATTGGTTCCAATTCAGCTCTAGCTGGATCCCCTGGAATCAAATTATACAAGAAGAAGAGTACAATAGACATGATTAAAAATACTAAAATCATATACATAATTCTCTTTCCTACGTACTTTAACATTTTTTCCCCGCCTTAAATAAAATTTTATTTTTTCGTAGTATTACAGAATTTATAGATTTACATCAGTAAATTATTCTTTAGATTAAGAAATAGGGGATATCCCCTATTTCTTAATCTATATTTAATTGTTAATTAAATTATTCAGCTACATATGAATATAGTATAGCTTTTGAGATTTCAACTAGTGAATTTATGTTGTAATCTTTTAATTTCTCATTGTAGAAATCATGGTAAATATTTGAATACAATGGAACATCTGGCAACAAATAATTCCATCTTTCAGCAAAAGCGACAAATTTTTGTTTAAATGTTTCTCTGTCTTCAGGATCAACTTTTACCATTTCCTTAGCTAATTTATCTAATTCTTCATCCAAAATAAAGTTTGTATTGTAACCTTGTGCGTACATATCTGGATCAGTTGTATAATCTCTTGATAGATCATATACAGGATTGTAGTTAGTTGCCAAGTTGAACATATGGTATGTTGGCACTCCGTATTTAGCGCCTTGAGTTGCATCTCTGTATCGATAGTTTAATAATTCAGTAAATGTCATTACAGTTTGATTTATCTGAATTCCAGCAGCTGCCAAGTCTGGATTTTCTTGTAATTTTACTACTAATAAGTCTGATACTGCATTCTGCTCACTTGAAGCCCATTCAATTATTAATGGCATTAAAGTACCATCGTCCATCTTTTTATATCTGATTCCTGATTCATATGGATTTCCATTTGCATCAAGATTGAATCCTGCTTTGTCCAATAGTTCTTTTGCTGTATCAAGGCTGTATGGGTATTGATTTAATTTTTGATTCAATTCTGCTTTAGTTTCTTGATAGAACCACATTGATTCTCCATAAGGGCCATTTACAACTGATCCAAATCCACCAGTAAATGCTTTAGCGAAGTCGTTTCTATCAATTAAGTGTGCTATTGCTTGTCTAACTTCAACAAATTGAGTTGGACCATGATCGCATTGGAATTGAATTTTTCCATAGCCTGAACGTGGATAATCAGTATATGCAAATCCGCCTTTTTCAACTAAATCAAGTCCTGCATTTATTTCGTCTCCACTTGCCATACCCGATAGTAAATCTACAGAGCCTGTAGACAATTCGTCAAATGCAGTTTCTTGATTAACTTTTTTATAAATAACAGTTTGAATTAAAGGTTTTTGACCAGTGTAATCGCCAGGGTAGTTAGGATTTACTTCCAAAACTGCAGTTTTAGCAGCTTCATCGTAGCTCTTTAATACATATGCCCCAGTAGAAGGTCTAGGAACTTCTCTTCTTGCTGCATTAAGTCTTTCTTCAAAATTTTCTTTTGTGAAGTTTTCTGATAAGTATGCACCATTTCCATCATCTTTTACTTCAACTGTTTCATCTGTCCAGAATGATAATTTAGTAGGTCCAATGCTTGTTAAAGTTAGTTCAAAGAAATATGGCACGTTTTCAGCAGCTATAGTGACTGCAAATGTCTTATCATCAATTAGGTTAACTCCTGCAAATTCTTTTGATGCCCCTGATGAATATTCTTTCCATCCTTTTAGATAATATCCATAGTCATTGCTTGCTCCCATTTCACCTATTACTGAAGATGACCATAGAAGAACACTAGCTACGTAATCTTTGGCAGTAATTGGAGTCCCATCATCATACATAAGTCCATCTTTTATTGTCCAAGTATAAGTCTTTGATCCGTCATCGTTTACAGTGGTTTCGTATTTTTCTACAACAGTTTCATTTACTAGATATTCGCCTTCAAATGTCATGTCTACAGTCGATAGAGCTGTTATGAAATTGTAAATATCATAATCTGCAGCATTGTTTTGCCAATATGGAACCCAGTCCCCTGACAATTCTGTAGTGTTACCAATAGTCAACTTGCCTGTAGGGCTAGTTGGTTTCTCGCCAGTTGGTTCTTCTGTCGTCGGTTCTTCTGGTGTTGTTGGCTCATTTTTGCTAGTACAGCCGGCCAACAATGTAAGTACCATTGTGAATACCAAAAGCAATACTATACCTTTTCTCTTCATGAAATTTCCCCCTTTGTTTTTTTTACCACTGAATTACCTATTTTGAGTCTCGAAAGAATATTCTGACCAATTTAGGTATTAATAAGATTATATATTAATCCCATAAGAATTTCAATATGTTTTAATTTATATAATTGCTTGAATTTTGTATAATATTTATATTGCTTTAAAGTTTGTTATCATTAAAGTCTTGTCTTAGGATAGAATAATGCTAATGTTCCAGGTCCAGAGTGAGCACCAATTGTTGCACCTATCATGTTTATGACAAAGTTTTTAGCATTGTACGTTTCTTCAATCATTTCTTTTAATTTAAGGGCGCCTTCCAAATCATCGCCATGAGTTATGCAAATAGTTGCGTTTGAAAAGTCTTTATCTATGCTCCTTTCTCCCATGAGTTCCACCATTCTAGTAAAAACTTTATTCTTCCCTCTTATTTTTTCTAAAGGAATTAGTTTTCCATCTTTGACTTCAAGTATTGGTTTTATATTTAACATGCCTCCAAGAACAGCCGAGGTTCTAGAAACTCTACCTCCCCTATACAAGTACTCAATATCATCTACAGTAAATAAATGGTCAATAGATTTTTTTGCTTGATTTACTTTTTCTAAAATTGCCCTGACATCTGTTCCTGATTTTACTAGCTTTGCAGCTTCCAAAACAATGAGTCCAAATCCACCAGATGCTGCTAAAGTATCTATTACTTCTATTTTAGCATCAGGATATTTTGCTAAAACATTGTCTCGCGCTATTACGCTCGATTGATAGGTTGCAGATAATTCAGATGAAAAGCCAACATATACTACAGGTATTCCTTGTTTTGCATATTGCTCAAACTTTTCTTCAAATGCAATAGGCGTAACTTGAGCAGTTTTAAAAACCTCCTTATTTCTCATCCCATCAAAAATAACTTTAGGTGATATGTCTATTCTGTCTTTATACTCCTTGTCATCTTTCATTATCGTCATTGGTAATACGTCTATATCATACTCTTTGATTAGTTCTTCCGGCAAATCACTTGCTGAATCTGTCAATATCTTTATTTCCATAAATAGCCCCTCCGTTTTCTTTATAGTTTATTATATAATATAAAAAAAGCTATACTTATACAATAGACTGATATAAAATAATTTTGGGAGGGATTAAATTGCAAAATTTAACAGAACGTTTTTTAAACTATGTAAAAATCGAAACAACATCAGATGAAAATTCACCTACTTGCCCTAGCACAAAAAATCAATTAGAATTTGCTAAACAAATAGCAAATGAATTAAAAGAAATAGGGTTAGAAGAAGTAGAAGTCGATGAAAATGGTTATGTAATGGCCACATGTCCTGCAAATACTAATAAAGATCTTCCTGTTATCGGCTTTATTGCACATATGGATACTAGCCCAGATATGTCAGGGAAAAATGTGAATCCTAAAATAGTAAAAAATTATGATGGAAAAGATATAGAACTAAATAAAGAAGCGGGTATTGTATTGTCCCCTTCAGATTTCCCTGAACTATTAGATAATATAGGTCTAGATCTAATAACCACAGATGGCACTACTCTTCTTGGAGCAGATGATAAAGCAGGCATAGCCGAAATATTAACTGCTATGGAGTATTTAATCTCTCATCCTGAGCTTCCACATGGTAAAATAAGAATTGCTTTTACACCAGATGAAGAAATAGGAAGAGGAGCAGATTTATTCGATGTAAAAAAATTTGGAGCTTCCTTTGCTTACACGCTTGACGGAGGACCTATTGGAGAATTGGAGTACGAAAACTTCAACGCAGCTAGCGCTAAAATAACAATACAAGGTAGAAACGTACATCCAGGTAGTGCAAAAGGTA
This sequence comes from Tissierellaceae bacterium, assembly GCA_018434075.1. Classification (GTDB taxonomy): domain Bacteria; phylum Bacillota; class Clostridia; order Tissierellales; family Tissierellaceae; genus Soehngenia. Next base: position 18,599 of record JAHDQA010000009.1, on the reverse strand, counting down.
AAATGGTTAATTCAGCTTTAGTAGCCATGGAATTAAATTCTATGCTACCTGTAAATGAGAGACCAGAATTCACTGAAAAATACGAGGGGTTCTATCATTTGACAAATATAAGTGGAACAGTTGAAAATACTACTATTTCTTATATAATTAGAGACCATTCTAGAGAATTATTTGAAAACAAGAAAATATTATTGCAAGAAATCGTGGATTTTTTAAACAAGAAATATGGTGATATCATCACTTTAGAAGTGAAAGATTCTTATTACAACATGAAAGAAATGATCGAACCTAAGATGTTCATTGTGGATCTTGCAAAAGAAGCTATGGAAAATGTTGGTATAATACCAAAGATTCAGCCAATTAGAGGTGGCACCGATGGAGCTAGATTATCTTTCATGGGATTGCCATGTCCTAATATATTTACAGGTGGATTCAATTTCCACGGAAAATATGAGTACATTCCAATTCAAAGCATGGAAAAAGCAGTTGAAACTGTACTAGAGATAATCAGATTATCAACTGAAAAATTTTAATAAAATATTAAAAGCTCAGCAAATGCTGAGCTTTTAATATTTTATAATATTGGCGAAAGCAATCTTGAAAAGGATTCTTTCATTTTTATTATATTTGATCTGTTATTGTACTCTTCTAGTGTCATTTCTTTGCAATTTTCAATATCATCTAGAAACCTTCCAGTTAGTTTGGCATTTATATCCATATCGTAAATAAATGCATTGATCTCAAAATTCAACTTAAAACTTCTTATATCTAAATTAGCGGTTCCAACGGATGAAACAAAATCATCCATTATGATTACTTTAGAATGTAAAAAGCCTTTTTGATAAGTATAAAACTTAACACCAGCTTCCAGCAATTCTCCCATATAACTCATTCCTGCCCAATATACGAACGGATGGTCAGGTTTATTAGGTACCATCACACGCACATCTACTCCAGAAAGACTTGCTATTTTTAATGCTTCAAAGATGCTATCATCTGGTATAAAATATGGCGATTCAATGTATAATTTATGTTTTGCATTTGATATCATTTTGAAATAGCCATCCTTAATGCCTGGCCATTTTGAGTCTGGTCCACTGCTAACAATTTGAATACCAGTCTTTCTACTATCTGGATTGTCTATGTAAGTCTGGCAACCTTTTAGCTCTTTTTTAGTTGCAAATCTCCAATCAACAAAAAATTGCCATAAGACAAAGCTAATAGCTTCTCCTCTTATCTTAATATGAGTATCTCTCCAATTTCCAAATTTCTTAGATAGTCCTAGATACACATCTCCTACATTAAATCCTCCCAAAAAAGCCTCTTTCCCATCTACTATGCATATTTTCCTATGATTTCTATAATTTACTCTAGTATTGATGTATGGGATAATCGATGGAAAGAAAAAAGCCACCTCTCCACCAGCTTGTTTTAACGGCTCGAGAGATTTCTTAGTCAATTTTCTTCCTCCCATACCGTCGACTAAAAGTTTTACTTCAACACCTTCATTTGCTTTTTGGGTTAAAATACCAAGTAGTTCACTTCCTATATGGTCGCTTTTAAATATATAGTACTCAATGTAAATATAGTTTTGAGCTTTCTTTATGCTTTCAAATAGTTCTTTAAATTTGTCCTTTCCATTAAAAATTAATTCTACATCGTTGTGATAAGTAAATATAGACTTATCTCCTTTTAAGTGTAAATTAATAATGTCTTCATAAATAAAGTATTCGGAATTTTCTTCTCTAAATTTTTTTGAGTTAAATAGTTCTTCTTGCTCTTTCACCATTTCATCAAAGCAGTCATCTTCATCAGCCTTGACTTTAAATGTCTTTTTCTTAGATAAGTCTTGACCAATAGTTAAATAAAAAATAAAACCTACAACAGGTAAAAAGAACAATACCATCAGCCATAACCAAGTAGATGTAGGATTTCTTCTCTCAAAGAAAACCAAAATCACCGCTAATATTAAATTGACCCAAAACAAATTGGAAAAAATGAGAAAATAAGCTGATGCAAAATCGTTCATTTAAACACCCCAAATATTAATTACTTCTTTGATTTATATCTTAAATTAGAATCTAATATTCTCTTTCTAATTCTGAAATTCTTAGGTGTCACTTCAATTAGTTCATCATTTTCAATAAATTCTAGAGCTTCTTCTAAACTTAATGATTTAGCTGGAGATAGTCTTAATGCTTCGTCTGAGCCAGCAGCTCTGATATTTGATTGTTGTTTCTTTCTTGTGACATTTACTTCTATGTCAAGCCCTTTTGGATTTGAACCTACAACCATGCCTTCATAAACTTCTGTACCAGGTGTAATAAAGAGTGTCCCTCTGTCTTGAGCCTGATACAATCCATATGCAGTGGCTTCACCTGTCTCAAATGCAATCAATGATCCAACTTTTCTTTTTGGAATATCACCTTTGTAAGGTTCATACCCTTCAAATAAAGAATTTAAAATGCCATTGCCTTTAGTGTCGCTTAAGAATTCTTGTCTGTATCCTATTAGCCCTCTTGCAGGAATCAAAAATTCTAATCTAGAATACCCTGATGAATTATCTGATATGCTCACAATTTCACCTTTTCGCTGCCCTAATTTTTCAATTACAATACCTATGAACTCAGCGCTAACATCAATTATAACTCTTTCAATAGGTTCGTATTTCTTCCCATTGATCATTCTATAAAGAACTTCTGGTTTTGAAACTTGAAACTCATAACCTTCTCGCCTCATGTTCTCAATCAAAACCGACAGATGCAATTCCCCTCTACCTGAAACTTTAAAAGCATCAGTGCTATCTGTTTCTTCTACTCTTAAACTGACATCAGTTTGTAATTCTTTGAACAATCTGTTTCTAAGTTGTCTCGATGTAACAAACTGTCCCTCTCTTCCAGCGAATGGACTGTCATTGACACTAAATGTCATTGAAAGAGTTGGCTCGGATATTTTTACAAAGGGTAAAGCTTCAACCTCTTCAACATCGCATATTGTATCACCAACTTCTATATCCGAAGGACCTGTGATGGCAACAATACTCCCGAATTTTGCACTTTCTACCTCTACTTTGTTTAACCCTTGAAATTCATATAATTTAGATATTCTTGCTTTTTCTTTCTTTTCTGGGTGAGCATAGTTGACAACGAAGATATCTTGATTTGCTCTTAGTTCTCCTCTCTCAATTTTGCCTATGCCAATTCTCCCTTGATAATCGTTATAATCTATTGTTGAAATTAAAACTTGTCCTTTCCCATTCTCTTCTCCCTCTGGAGCTGGAATAAAGTTAATAATGGTCTCAAACAAATCTTTCATGTCTTCTTTTGGATCATTTACATCTAATGTAGCTGTGCCCTGCTTAGCAGAGATAAATACAAATGGCGCTTCCAATTGTTTGTCGTTAGCTCCTAATTCTATAAACAAATCCAAAATTTCATCTATCACTTCATCAGGTCTTGCGTCTTGTCTATCAATTTTATTAATTGCCACGATTACTGGTAATTCTAATTCCAATGCTTTCTTTAGCACAAACTTTGTCTGTGGCATTGGTCCCTCAAATGCATCAACAAGCAATACTACCCCATTGACCATTTTAAGAACTCTCTCTACCTCTCCACCAAAATCAGCATGACCAGGGGTGTCCACAATATTTATTTTAGTACCGTTGTAAATAACAGCAGTATTTTTAGATAAAATAGTGATTCCTCTTTCTCTCTCTATGTCATTAGAATCCATGACCCTTTCCTCTACTACTTGATTTTGTCTAAATACTCCTGATTGTCTCAATAAACTATCAACTAATGTAGTTTTGCCATGATCAACATGGGCTATTATAGCAATATTTCTAATGTCTTCTCTTTTCATATATTACATTTCCTTCCTAAAAATACTTTTAAAATTATATTCTTTCTCAACCTTATTAGTTTACCATAAATATATAATAATTTAAACCTAAATTTATCAAATCTAGGTTTAATTAAGGCAAAGATCAAGTTTATTTTTCTATAAGATAAAATCTTATTTCTAATTAAAATTTTCTCATTTGAAAAAATTGAATTTTTGTGAGGTTTTTAACAATGGGGATATTGATTGATATAAAAATCTCTCATGCACTTTAATTTTTATGGAGCAAAAACATGATATGTTTAATTTACAATAAAAGGACTTCATAAAAGACAAATAAAAATTAAAATTGTCATATAATTGCATATAAGTATCTATATTAGCATAGTTTTTTTATTGATATAGCTCTGTTGTTTTCAACTCTAAACTCATCTGACAAACCTTTCACAAGTATTAATCCTCTTCCCCATGACTTGAAATCAAATGGATTGTATTCGTCGAAGTCATAGGATATTCCCTTGCCCTCATCTTCAACTTCTATAGTTAATTTATTATCATTTAGCGTAATGGTAAGATTTACGCATTTATCCTTCATGCACTCATTGCCATGTAATGCACCATTTACAATCAATTCATTTAAAATAACTTTAATGTCAAACAATACATCTTTATTAGATATTACGTAATTTAAAGTCTTTATGGTTCTATCTATAAAGTATTTTATATTCTCTAAATCACTGCAAACTGCACTCTTATAAATATAGTTCATTCTCACCACATCCGTTTATATATTCAATAGTATTTTACCCATATTTCACATATATAATCTTGGTATAATCAAATTGTAATATTAATTTTATGAAAACTGTGATATAATGAGCTTGAAACAATCAATATATTATGAAAGGAGAGTTTTTATGGAAAGATGGGTTTGCGGTCCTTGCGGTTATGTTTATGATCCAGCTGAAGGCGATCCAGATGGAGGAATAGCTCCTGGTGTAGCTTTTGAAGATCTCCCTGATGATTGGGTTTGTCCTGTTTGTGGAGCTACAAAGGATATGTTTGAAAAAGAATAATTCTAAAGACCAGTACTAGATACTGGTCTTTTTCTGTTATATCAACCCATCTATTACTTCCCAAAGCTTCTCAATATTTGCCTTGTCAACCGAAGATACAGGAATTAACAAAGTCTCATCTTTAAGCTTTAATTTGTTTCTGATGATTTTTAAATTGTTTTGCCATTTGCCTTTTGATATTTTATCTGCTTTTGTCGCAACCACAATATTTGTGTAACCATAAGCATTTAAAAACTCGTACATCATTAAGTCATTGTCAGTTGGCTCATGTCTTATATCTACTATCATTATTATCGCTCTTAGGTTTTCTCTATGCATTAGATACTCATTGATTATATCAGCCCATTTATTTCTTTCTGAAAATGAAACTTCAGCATACCCATATCCTGGCAAATCTACAAATCGAATTTTATCATTCACTAAATAAAAATTAATTGTTCTTGTCTTTCCAGGTTTGCTGCTAGTTCTAGCTAAATTTTTCCTGTTTAACAAAGCATTAATCAATGAAGACTTTCCAACGTTAGATCTTCCCACAAAAGCTATTTCAGGCAATTCATCGTTAGGATAATGTTCTCTATCTACAGCTATTTTTTCTAATTCCGATTTATTTACTTTCATCTTTAACACCATCTGAGCTAAGTAAAGCTATTTCTAATATTTCATCTAATTTCTTGACAAATACAAATTCTATGCTCTTTTTTACTTTATCAGGTATTTCATCTAGATCTATCTTGTTGTCTTCAGGCAATATAATCGTTTTTATTCCCATTCTGTGTGCTGCAAGAACTTTCTCCTTGATTCCGCCAACCGGTAGTACAATCCCTCTTAAAGTTATTTCACCAGTCATAGCAACATCTTTTTTGACCTTTACATTTTTAAGCGCTGATATTACTGCAGTTGCCATTGTTACACCTGCTGACGGCCCATCTTTTGGTATTGCTCCTTCAGGTACATGAATGTGTATGTCATAATCTTTATAGAAATAAGGGTCTATTCCAAACTTTTCAGCATTTGCCCTTATATAACTTATTCCAGCCATGGCAGACTCTTTCATTACATCGCCTAATTGGCCAGTTAGCTGAATGTTGCCTTTCCCTTTCATCACAATAGCCTCGATGCTCAATGTATCCCCGCCAACCTCAGTCCAAGCTAAACCATTGACTACACCTACTAAATCTTCGTCTTTAACAGTGTCAAATCTAAATCTAGGTGGTCCTAAATATTTGTCGAGATTATTGGCGTTAATCGATACTTTCTTGATTTTTTCTTCAACAATCTTTTTTGCGGCCTTCCTACATAAATTAGCGATATTTCTTTCTAGATTTCTAACACCAGCCTCACGTGTATAATTGCTGATTACCATTCTTAAAGCTTGCTCTGAAATCGAAAGATTGTCTTTAGTAAGTCCGTGATCTTTTAATTGTTTTGGCATAAGATGTCTACGTGCTATCTCATATTTCTCTTCTTCTGTATATCCGCTAATTCTAATGACTTCCATTCTGTCTAATAGCGCTTGAGGTATTGTGGAAGTTGTATTAGCTGTTGTTATGAACATTACTTTTGACAAATCAAAAGCAACTTCTAGATAGTGATCAGTAAATGTTGAATTCTGTTCTGGATCTAATACTTCCAATAATGCGCTTGCAGGATCTCCCCTGAAGTCATTTGCCAGTTTGTCAACTTCATCTAATAAAAAAACTGGGTTTTTGCTTCCTGATTTTTTTATCGATGAGATTATCCTACCGGGCATACTTCCGACATATGTTCTTCTATGCCCTCTTATCTCAGCTTCATCTCTAACCCCGCCTAATGACATTCTTACAAAGTTTCTATTTGAAGCTTTTGCGATAGATTTTGCTATTGATGTCTTTCCTACCCCAGGAGGACCAACTAAACAAAGAATTGGTCCTTTAAGTGTTCCTGTTAATTTTTTAACAGCAATAAATTCTAGTATTCTCTCTTTTACATCATCCAAGCCAAAGTGATCCTCATCTAAAATAAGTCTTGCTTTCTTAACATCTATCTTTTCCTTTGTTTCTTTAGCCCAAGGTAAATCAATAAGCCAATCCAGATAGGTCCTTATCACTCCTACTTCTGCAGAATAGCTAGGCATCTTAGATAATCTTTCAACTTCTTTAAGAGCTTTTTCTTCTGCCTCTTTACTCATTTTAGCTTTTCTTATTTTTTCCTTATACTCTTCGATTTCTGAGGAATAGTCTTCTTCTTCCCCTAGCTCTTTTTGAATTGCTTTTAATTGTTCTCGCAAATAATACTCTTTTTGAACTTTGCTTATTTGTTTTCTGACTCTTTGGTTTATCTTATCTTCAATTTTTAACAGCTCTATTTCAGCTTGCAATATTTTGTGTAAAACTTCTAATCTTTCTGATATATCAAATGCTTCCAATATAGCTTGGTCATCTTCTTGTTTTAAAAAGATGTAGCTAGCAATGACATCTGCAAATCTTCCCGGATCTTCTATGTCCTCGACAGTTGTCAACAACTCTTGTGATGACTTTGGGTTTAATGCTAGATAATCCTCTAAATCACTCATTATCAATCTCATTGCAGCTTCTATTTCAGGAGTTTTTTCTACCTTATCCGGGTTGTAAATGTACTCGTCAACTATCACTTCAAAAAAGGGATCAGTTTTAACACAATCTTTTATTCTGCATCTATTTAATCCCTCTACTAAAACTCTTATACTGCCTCCTGGAAGTTTTAACATTTGCTTTACATTCGCTATTGTCCCTACATCATAAAAGTCTTCCTCAGTGGGATCGTCAATTTTGGGATCTATTTGAGTCGAAAGCACAATCATTGAGTCATTCATCATTGCATACTCTAGCGCTTGTATAGATTTCTCTCTCCCGACGTCAAAATGTATTACCATATATGGAAATATGGATACACCTCTTAATGGTATTAAGGGAAGTGTTTTTTCTTCTATTGTATATATTTTATCCAAGTTGTTCACCTCTTTATAGCAAAATAAAAGCCCACATTCGTGAGCCTTTATGATGCAGATTCTTTGTTGCTCTTCTTATTGTTTTTAGTCTTTTTTTCTGAAAACACCAAAGTAGGCCCTTGGTCATTCTCGATGGTTTCTTTTGTGACAATACATCTGACAATATCTTCTCTGTCAGGTATTTCATACATTATATCCACCATCTTCTCTTCAATGATGCTTCTTAAACCTCTAGCACCAGTCTTTCTTTCGATAGCTTTTTTAGCAATTGCTTTTAGAGCTTCGTCTTCAAATTCAAGTTCAACTCCATCTATGCTGAAAAGCTCTTTGTATTGTTTGACAATAGCATTTTTAGGTTCAGTTAAAATCCTCACTAGAGCTTCTTCATTTAACTCTTCTAAAGTTACAACTACAGGCAATCTACCCACAAATTCAGGTATAAGGCCATATTTTATCAAGTCTTCAGGTTGAATTTTATTTAATAGTTTTGCTATATTTTGCTCTTTTGTATTTATTTCAGCACCAAATCCCAGGGATTTTTTCCCTACTCTGGATTGGATAATCTTCTCTAAACCATCGAATGCTCCTCCGACAATAAACAAAATATTCGATGTATCAACTTGAATGAACTCCTGATGTGGGTGCTTTCTTCCACCTTGAGGAGGCACATTGGCAACTGTTCCTTCTAATATCTTTAATAGAGCCTGTTGAACACCTTCTCCACTTACATCTCTTGTTATTGAAGGATTTTCAGACTTTCGTGAAATTTTGTCAATTTCATCTATATAGATAATTCCCTTCTCAGCTCTTTCAATGTCATAATCTGCCGCTTGAATGAGTTTAAGAATAATATTTTCTACATCTTCCCCCACATAGCCTGCCTCTGTTAAAGCAGTTGCATCAGCTATCGCAAAAGGTACATTTAAAATCTTTGCCAATGTTTGAGCTAATAATGTTTTCCCAGAGCCAGTCGGTCCAATCAGCAAAATATTGCTCTTTTGAAGTTCAATGTCATCTTTCTTGTCTGTCTTTTTATTTATTCTCTTGTAATGATTATATACAGCAACAGCCAAAGCTTTCTTTGCTCTTTCTTGTTGGATCACATATTCATCTAGACTAGCTTTAATGCTAGATGGCTTTGGCAAATCCTCAAAATCATAGTCATATTCATAATCTACAAATTCTTCTTCAATGATATCTTGACATAATTCTACACATTCATTGCATATATAGACATTTGGGCCAGCTATAAGCCTCTTGACTTCATTCTGGGATTTCCCACAAAATGAACATCTAAGTTGCTTATCATCAATTTTAGCCATTAAATCACCTCTAATTTCTTTTCTCCATTACTGCATCTATAAGTCCGTATTTTACAGCTTCATACGCACTCATGTAATAATCTCTATCTGTATCTTTAGCGATTCTTTCTAGAGGTTGTCCTGTTCTTTCAGATAGTATTCGATTAATTCTTTCTCTAATTTCAATAATCTTCTCAGCTTGAATTCTTATATCTTCAGCTTGGCCTTGTGCTCCTCCAAGCGGTTGATGAATCATTATATCAGCATTTGGCAATGCGAATCTCTTCCCTTTTTGACCTGCTGCTAGTAGAAAAGCTCCCATACTAGCGGCTCTCCCGATGCAAATAGTAACTACATCCGGCTTAATGTATTGCATTGTATCAAAAATTGCAAATCCTGCGCTTACTGATCCACCAGGGCTATTTATATACAATTGAATATCCTTCTCTGGATCCTCAGCTTCCAAAAATAGCATCTGAGCTACAACTAACTCAGCTACTTGATCATTAATCTCATTACCCAGCATAATAATTCTATCTTTTAATAGTCGAGAGTATATATCGTACGACCTCTCTCCACGATTTGTTTGTTCAACAACTATTGGCACTAATGCCATGATTATCCCTCCATTTGAACGTATTTGACTCTTTCTTTGAGCATATCTAAAACCTTGTCATTTATTATACCCTCGGTTAAGAAATTTAAATCTCCTTTTTTCATGTCTTCAATGAATTTCTCTTTATTGTCAGGGCTATATGATTCAGCTATTTTTTCTAATTCTTTTTGTATATCTTCTTCAGTTGCTTGAACATTTTCATTTTTAGCTACTGCTTCTAAAACTAGTTGGGCTTCTACTTTTTTCTTTGCTATTTCTCTAAAGCTCTCTCTCATTTGCTCAATAGTCATATTAGTTAGCTCTAGATATTTTTCAAGGCTAAAGCCTTGCATTTTCATTCTGTAATCAAAGTTGTCTAATTCAGAATCTATTTGAGCTTCAATCATAGCTTCTGGTATTTCAAATTCAGATATCTCAACTAATTTTTCAACAATCTTGTTCTCAATATCAATATTTTCTTGTTCCTTTAATGATTTCTCTAATTCTTCTTTGATGCTTTGCTTGTATTCTTCTAATGTATCAAATTCGCTTACATCCATAGCAAACTCATCATCAAGTTCTGGCAATTCCTTATATTTAACTTCTTTTATTGTCACTTTAAAGGTTGCATCTTTTCCTCTTAAAGATTCTTCAAAATAGTCTTCTGGGAACTTAACATTTATTTCAACTTCTTCTCCCTTTTTCTTTCCAATCAATCCTTCTTCAAAGCCAGGAATAAATTGTCCAGAACCAATTTCGAGTGTTTGATCTTCAGCACTTCCACCATCAAATGCCTCTCCGTCAATAAATCCTTCAAAGTCTATGGTCAATATATCTCCATCTGCGATTTCTCTGTCTCCAGCATCTATAATCCTTGCATTCATGTCTCTAACTCTTTCAAGTTCTGCATTTATCATTTCTTCAGTGACAGTGTAGTCAGTTTTTTCAATTTCAATGCTGCTGTAATCACCTAATTTAACTTCTGGTTTTACTTCTACACTAAATTTGGCAATTATTGGTTTGTCTTTCTCTATATCATCAATATCTACATCTGGTCTATCAACTGGTTCTAATTTGAATTCTTCTATAGCTTGTGAATATGCATCTGGCAATAATTCGTTAATGGCATCTTCATAGAAGATTTCTTTGCCATAATTCAATTCGATCAATTGTCTAGGTGCTTTCCCTTTTCTAAAACCTGGTATGTTAAATCTTGATCTATTAGCAATATAAGCTTTCTGTACAGCTTCTTCAAACTCTTCAGGAGTAAACTGAGCGTCGAAATATACGGTATTTTTTTCTTTTTTTACATAATCTACTTTCATTAATGAACCCCCTATGATAATTTTTTGCTTTAATTTCACCGTTTTATTATATCACAACTGACAAAATTTTAATATAAACAGACAGTATATAAAAAAACCAATGGCCGATACCACTGGTTGATTCTGGTGCGGGAAAGAGGATTTGAACCCCCACGTCAATGACACTAGATCCTAAGTCTAGCGCGTCTGCCAATTCCGCCATTCCCGCATAATGCATAAAATTTGCCTGCCTTTATAATTATAGCATTTAATGTTATTTTGTCAACAGCATATCAAAAATATGCATTATTTTTCTAGAAAACATTAATTGTAAAACTAAATTAGACCCCTTTTTGCTTTGCAGTCTAGTTTAGTCTTGCAAACTTATGTCAAAACAAAAACAGGCAAATTTTGTATAATCTAGGAAATGCTACAAAAACTAAACAGTTTAGTTAGCAACTGTCTCTAAAAGCTGATTATCACTCCGCCATCATTCACATATGATGTTGATAATCCATTAGTTTCAACTATAATAATGTCCTTAAATTTTAGTTTTTTTAGACTGTCTTTTAGTCCTAAAGCTTTTTCAAATGCATTAGCATGTGAAATCACTGCTATTCTATCTGAAAAATTTACATTTGTATTTTCTATTATCTCTGCCAGTCTTTTAAATGCCTTTCCTACTCCTCTTGCTTTCTCTGCCAACTCTATTTCTCCGAATTCATTAGCTTTCATTATGAGTTTAATGTTTAAGATATTTGCAACTAATCCAGTTACCTTTGACATTCTTCCATTTTTTATCAAATTATCCAAGTCTTCAGAAATAAAATAGGTTTTCATTTCAGCTATATACTTCTCGACATTTTCAACTATTTCAAGGTTAGATATGCCTTTTTTTATTTCTTCTATGAGCTTTAAAAATACCAATACCTCACCAGCACTAGCTGATTTAGAGTTAAATACATGTATAAACTTGTCTTTTTGCTCCAATGCAATATCTTTAGCTGTCATGGCAGCATTATATGCTCCGGACAACTCTTTAGATATTGTAATGGCAAAAGATGTAGTGCTCTTCATAAATGAATTTAAAAAATCACCAGGCGATGGACAAGAAGTTCTTATTGGGTTTGGACTATTCTTCATAGCATTGACAAATTCGTTTTTATTTAAATTTTCGTCGTCTATGAATTCAACTCCGTCTACATATATTTTAAATGGCACAAATTCAATTTCTTCATAATCAATTAAATCTAATAATTCTTTGCTAACATCGCAGCTAGAATCTGCTACAATCATATTCATTCTCCTATTCTATAATAATATTTCTTCAATTAATAGAGCTAGACTTTCTGCTTCTTTCTTTATCCAATCATAGTCTCTTCCTTCAATCATGACTCTTACCAATGGCTCTGTTCCAGATGGCCTTATAAGAACCCTTCCAGTTCCACTGAACTTTTTCTCCAACTCTTTAATTGCAATTTGTATTTCCGGAAAGTCTAAAAACTTATTTTTATTCTCCGGCTTAACTTTAGCATTGATTAATACTTGTGGAAAATTTTCTACCAAATCATTTAAAGTCGATGCTTTTTCTTTCTCATCAATCATTATTTTTAACAATTGCAAACCCGTGGCTAATCCGTCTCCAGTCGTGTTTAGGTCCATAAAAATTATATGACCTGACTGTTCCCCTCCTAGCACATAATTTCCTCTTTTCATTTCTTCAATTATATACCTGTCTCCCACTGGTGTTCTCAACAACTTCATTCCATTTTGTGATAAAAATACCTCAAGTCCCATATTGCTCATGACAGTTCCTACGATCGTATTTTCATTTAGGCAATTTTGTTTCTTTAAAAATCTTCCACATATTGCCAGCAAATGATCTCCATCAATTATCCTGCCCTTTTCATCTATAGCAATTATTCTATCCCCATCGCCATCAAATGAAATACCTAAATCTGCATTTGTGTCTAAAACTAATTGTTGTGCAAGATGAGGATTAGTAGAGCCACAGTTGTCATTTATATTTGTCCCATCAGGTTCAGTGTTTATCGCTATTACCTCTCCATTTAATTCTCTGATTATCTCAGGTCCTATTTTATACAATGCTCCATTCCCACAATCCATGGCAATTTTAAAACCTTTTAAGTCAATTCCTATCTTCTCTTTCAAAAACTCTTTATAATGTCTTGGAGCATCTTTTTCGTAGTATATTCTTCCAATGCTATTCTTTATAGGTCGCAATTCAATCGACCTATTATTTAATAAAATATCTTCTATCTCATCTTCTATTTCATCGGGCAATTTATACCCTTCTGAGCTAAAAAATTTAATCCCATTGTATTCATAAGGATTGTGAGAAGCTGAAATAACAACGCCCGCTAAAGCGTTATATCTCCTTGTCAAATAAGCCACTGCAGGAGTTGGCATTATTCCGACTTGTATTACATCCAATCCAATAGAACAAAGTCCTGCACTAATTGCAGCTTCAAGCATATCAGAAGATGCTCTAGTATCTTTTCCTACTACTACTTTCCCTCTATTCCCATGAGTTAATACAAATCCTCCAGCTCTCCCAATTTCATATGCTAGTTCTGGTGTAAGGTCTTTATTAGCTACTCCCCTTACTCCATCAGTACCAAATAATTTCCCCATATTAGCCTCCTCCGTTTTAATTATTTTTTCAAGTACTTTTTCTTGACTATATCTAATAAATCAGCCTTGTTATTTTTCTTTGGATTTTCAATTACTATATCGAGTAAATAATCTAATATTTCGCCAATTAATGGACCTTCAACTATGCCTAATGCTTTTAAATCATCTCCATTAATAGCCAAATGAGTTCTCGAATAAGGTTCATCCTCAATTTCTCTTAACATTCTTCTTTTCGCATCAAAATAGCTAAGGTCCTTATCTCCTTTTTTGCTAAGTTTATCAGCTATTTGGAGCTCAATTAGATTATTGAAATTCTCGTAGCCAATTTTTTGTAGTTGCTTTTTTACATACTTCTTATTTAACTCTTTGGCATAATTCATGTGCCCGCTTATTAAAACTAAAGTATTTTTTATCAGTTCATTTGAAAAGTTGAGTCTAGTTAAAACTTCTTTTGCTATCTCAGTGCTTATTTTTTCATGACCATAGAAATGCCCTATCCCATTTTCATCCAGCTTGAAAGTATAAGGTTTGCCTATATCATGGAATAATGCCGCAAGCCTCACTTCCAGAACTTTAGGTGTATTATCCAAAACCTCTAAAGTATGTTCAAAGACAGTTAAATCATGATGTGGATTTCTTTGGTCAAACCCAATTGCCGGAATAATTTCAGGCACTATTACCTGTAATATTCCTAAATCCCACATAAGTCTAATTCCATACGAGGGTTTGTATGATAATAATATTTTAATAAATTCGTCTCTTATTCTTTCTTTGCTTATGTCTTTTAATTTGCTAGAAAATTTAGCACATGCATTAGCCGTCCGTACATCTATTATAAATCCTAGCTGCGTAGCAAATCTAACAGCTCTAAGTATTCTTAAATAATCCTCTTTTAATCTTTCATTTGGGTCTCCAACACATCTTATCGTTTTTAATTTTAAGTCATTTACACCGTCAAACGGATCTATAATACCAGTTTTTGGGTTATATGCAATTGCATTTATTGTAAAATCTCTTCTTTTGAGATCTTCTATTAGGCTTGATATATATTTTACATCACTTGGCTTTCTGCCTTTGATGTATTGCTCTTCTGCTCTAAATGTCGTCACTTCAACTTGGCCTTCTTCCATGACGACTGTTATCGTTCCAAACCTTTTGCCTATATCTACAATTTTAAAACTGCTAAATATTTTTTCTATCTCTTCAGGAGTCGCATTCGTTGCCACATCGTAATCAGAAGGAATCTTGTTAATTAAGTGGTCTCTCACACAACCGCCCACAAGATATGCTTCATATCCATTTTGTTCTAGCATATATAAAATTTTATTCACATATTCGGGAATATAAATATTCATTTTCTCCTCCATTAGTTAAGTATAGCATAAAATTGATATAATAAAACAAAAACCTTATCAACAAATGATAAGGCTTAAATGGTGCACCCTGAGGGACTCGAACCCCCGACCAACTGGTTCGAAGCCAGCGACTCTATCCAACTGAGCTAAGGGTGCTAATAAATTATGCTTATTTAATTATATCACAAATTTATCACAATAAATAATAATTTAAAAACCAGAGAATTTATTCTCTGGTTAATATGGTGCGGGAAAGAGGACTTGAACCCCCACGTCAATGACACTAGATCCTAAGTCTAGCGCGTCTGCCAATTCCGCCATTCCCGCATATGGTGACCCATCAGGGACTCGAACCCTGGACACCCTGATTAAGAGTCAGGTGCTCTACCAACTGAGCTAATGAGTCATATAATGGTGATCCATCCGCGACTCGAACGCGGGACACCCTGATTAAAAGTCAGGTGCTCTGCCGACTGAGCTAATGGATCAACTATGGGGTGGGTAATGGGATTCGAACCCATGACCTCCAGAGCCACAATCTGGCGCCCTAACCAACTAGGCCATACCCACCATGCTTTTGTTGGAGCGGGTGAAGGGAATCGAACCCTCGCAGCTGGCTTGGGAAGCCAGTGCTCTACCACTGAGCTACACCCGCAAAACGTAAATTATCAGTGATGAGCAAAAGTTAAACATCTGATAAATGATATCCAATTTGTGCTGACTTAAATAAGTATAACAATTTGACTTGTGCTTGTCAATACAAATATAAAATAAATTTACCTGAAATTTAAGATATTATTCGCAAGTTTGTCAGGCATTCAACTCATATTAAATCTCCATAATGCTATTTTATGAATTCGTTATCCATAGCAACTCTCCAAATATAAAATGAGGCAATCGTAGAATAGGGAGTAAATACATCTTTATATTTCTTCATTGCATTTCTGTCATTCACATTTACTTGATACATAATCGACAGACCTTTTCTAATTCCAAAATCATCTAAAGCTAACACATCTTTTCTTTCAAGTGAAAATTTTAAAGTCATCTGCGCTGTCCATTTGCCAATTCCAGGAAACTTTATCAAAGACTCTATCACTTCATCGTCATTCAATCCTTTTAGGGAATTAAAGTCATAGTTATAAATGTATTTATGATCTATTATTGTCTTTATATACTCCGCTTTTCTTTTACTTATTCCGCATTCTTTAAAATCTTCTTCACCGATCGACATTAATCTCATATCATCAAAATCATTCGTTAGATTTATGAATCTGCTCAAAATAGTCTCATATGCTTTAGTTGATATTTGCTGACTTAATATATTTTTTATTAAAGCTTTGAAAATGTCTTTTTCTACTTCTCTGTATATATGGCCATAATGGCTAATAGCTTTTCCAATCGTACTATCTTTCTTAGATAAATATTCTTTTTCCTCATTTCCATACTCAAAATACATATTTTACTAATACTCCTTATATTTAATAGTTTCCACTGGCATGCCTTTTTTCTCAAGTCGCTTCTCTACATTGTCTTTGACGATTGAATAAATGAATACGAACAATGGAACCCCTATGATCAAACCGATAAATCCAAATATCTCGCCAGATATAAGCAGCGAAAATAATATCCAAAGTGCAGATATACCAAGTGTATCTCCAAGTATTTTCGGTCCAATTAGGTTGCCATCCAACTGCTGAATTGCAAATATAATAACTAAAAACCATACTGCTTTTATTGGAGAAACAAATAATATTATGAAAAATGATGGGATTGCTCCAATGAACGGTCCAAAAAAAGGAATGATATTTGTTACCCCAATTATAAATGATATCAACAGCGAATATGGCATTTTTGTAACGATTAAAACAATATACGTTATTATAGCAATTATTATCGAATCAATTATCTTTCCAACTAAGAACCTGCCAAATATATTATCTGCTCTTTTTGCCAATTCAATATTTCTCATCGCTCTTTCCTTTGAGAATATGCTAAAATCAAGTTTTTTAATCAGCATAGAAAATCTTTCTTTGTCAATCAGCATATAGATAGATATGATAATCCCTAATACAATATTCCATATGCTTGAGAATAATTTGCCTGCATAAGAACCTATCAACGGCAACGAATTGGTGATAGTATTTATTAAGTTATCAACGAAATTATTCCATTTTAAGACAATGTCCTCGATATATGACTGCGATATATTTAGTTTGTTTATATAATCAACTATACTTTTAGACAATGAATCATAATTGTCAATAACAGTGTATACTGCTCCAGTTACAGAATTTATCAATTGAGGTAAAACGAGATAGATAAACAAAAATAATCCAGAGAACAGTAATAGATACGAGAGCAATATGCTCATTATTCTCTTGACATTCTTTTTCTTTTGTTGATTAAACAATTTATCAAACATTTTCCTTTCAGTAAAATCTACTATGAAATTAGCTAAATAAGCGATAGTAAATCCTATAGTAAACGGTTCAAATACTTTTATATATCTATTTAACCAAGCTAAGAATACACCAAATTCAGATATTAATATGTAAAAAACAATGCTGATAAACACAACAATGATGGAATATACAGAAATAGTTGTATATTTTTTATTCCACTCTATCTTCATTTTATCCTCCAGATATAAAATATTTAGAATTCCCTTGACAATTGAACTAATGCATCGCCGCACATTCTATAAACTGTCCATTCATCCATGGGTATTGCTCCTAGTTTCAAATAAAAATCAATTGATGGTTTGTTCCAATCCAAGCACCACCACTCGAATCTTCCACAATCTTCTTCAACTGCTTTCTTTGCTAAATAAGCTAGTAGTGTTTTCCCAATTCCCTTTCCTCTCATTTCTTCTCTTACATATAGATCTTCTAAATACAATCCAGGTTTGCCTAAAAAAGTTGAAAAATTGTTAAAATACAATGCAAATCCTACTTCTTCCCCATTGTAAACTGCAAATACGACTTCTGCTTTATTTCTGTTGAATATGGAGTCCTCAATTATTTCCTCAGTTGCAACCACTTGATCAAGCATTTTCTCATAATCAGCTAACTCCTTAATAAACCTTAAAATCAAAGGTACATCTTCTCTGGTAGCTTTTCTTATGTATAGGCCTTCAACTTTAGTAGGTACTAGTTCATTCATGGAATCACACTCCAGTAATTAAAATTATTAAAATTATATTCTGATTATATCATACAGTTGCATACGAATTGTACAAATCTTTTAATTGTTTTTTATCCATATTTTAGGGTAATTATTTAATAGATTAAGCATTAAGAAAAATTAATTGTTTTTTATCCATATTTTAGGGTAATTATTTAATAGATTAAGCATCAAGAAAAAAAGACCAGCTAATTAAAGTCAATAGATTTTAGCAAAATAATATTAAATATTTTTTGAAAAATTAATAATAAAAAAATGCACACCTAATAAACCAATGATTATTGGTTTAAAAAACGAAGCTGTTATTTAAAATTGTTCT
>JAHDQA010000064.1 GCA_018434075.1 Tissierellaceae bacterium | reverse complement strand
TGTCATAGTAGATACTACCAAATAACAGCGATTGATGAGTATTCAAGAAAGAGATATTTAGAATTAGTTAATGAACTTAGCACATACAGTACATCTAATTTTTTAAAAAGATTAGAAGATAAACTAGGATTTAAAGTTAAATTAGTGCAAACAGACAATGGAAATGAATTTGTTAACGATCAAGATATTACAAATAAGAAGACAAGATTTGAAAAGTATTTAGAAAAACTAGATATAAAACACAAGCGTATCCGCCCATATTCACCATGGCAAAACGGCATAGTAGAGCGAAGTCACAGAATAGATAATGAATTATTCTACAGTAGAAGACGGTTTAGTAGCTATAAACAAATGGAAAAAGCATTTAAAAGATATAGCAATAGATACAATAACATAGCAAGAAAAGTATTAAATTTTAAGACACCAAATGAGGTAGTTGAAGAATATTACTCTAAAAATGCTGCTTAGGATGATATTACAAATAATTATTTGATCAAGGGACGCTATCGCTTTTCACCTTGACAAAATAATTATTAGCAATTTATTAAAACCACAGCATTATTCAGAGACAATTTTTCAGAGGTCTGTGTCACATATGTTTGACTTCTCTAGAGTTTATTTTATTACAAGTGTTAAAGTCAGTGGAAAAAGCTCATTAACAATTATTGATGATATTAATAAAGCATTTTAAAAACTAATCTGCACAATATTTAAATCTTCATACTTTCCCTCTTATGAATAAATAGTTTCTTTTTTGCTTCAGCAAACCTTTTCTGACTTACTGGTAATTCAATGCCATTATCAAGAAAAGCTGTGTAATTCTTTATATCAATTAAATGCCATATATTAACAAGGTAACTTTTATGTATTCTCACAAATTCTTCAATTGGTAATATATTTTGAATTGAATCTAAAGTGCTATAGAGATGTCTGGTCTTTCCATGAAAGTGAAAACATACAGTATGAAGTTTACTCTCTGCATAGATTAAATTATCTGTGAAAAAAGTTTCAGCTCCGAATGAAAAGTCCAAAGTAATTTCTGTTCTAAAGTAACCCTTTTCACATAATATAGCATCCATCATATCATCAAATAAATTATCTACATCTTCTTTTAATATATATCTAAAAGCCTTAACTTCATATCCCAGATGGGCATACTCAATATATGATGATACAAAAACAAGAATAAAATCTGGATTTCTTTTTCTTAATCTTCTTGCAAGCTGTATCCCATCTAATTTATCAATGATAATATCAAGAAAAATAATGTCTACTTGATCTAAATTATGCTTTAAAAGTTCCTCGCCAGAGTTAAATTGTCTAATTTTAAACGATAGTTCCTTTGATTTTAAGTAATTTGCAAGTTTATCATATAGAAAGTTAAGAAAGTACTCATTATCGTCACATAAGATAATATCCACGATATCTCCCCTTTTCCATTAATTTGAATTTATTTATATAAATCCCACGCATATCTTATCAATTATTCCATATAAAAAACTTTATCTTTAGGACAATCATCGATAATATCTGAAATAATGATTTTATATGGTTCTTTTCCAGTAAGTAAATAGATAAAATGAACATCAAATTTTTCATATATTATATAATGTCAAATATTTAATTGATGATAAACTTTTGTTCCCTTTTCTCTAAACCATAATGTGATTTAGATATTTCTAACAATTCTGCTATTTGATCTTGTGTCAGATTTAATTCTTCTGAATAATACGAAGTCTATTACCTATCTCTTTACGTTTTTCCTCTGGTATCTGTCTTTTTAAACTCATAATACTCCCCCTTTTAATTATTCCGTAGTGTCAAATATAAAGATATATTTAGACACCCAAACTTTGATATTTAAACATTTTATATCAATTTGGCTGTCTCCCCCCTTTTTTGATATGTTTTAATAAGAAACACCACACACAAATCTATAGAAAAAGGAGAGACAAACCAAAATGATAGCTTTAATTAATAATTTGTTAAACATTAATAAAATTTTATTTTCTTTACTTGAATCTTTTTTGATTCTATTTATTAAAAATCCTATTGTCCCTAAAAGTCACAAACCTGTTAAT
>JAHDQA010000079.1 GCA_018434075.1 Tissierellaceae bacterium | reverse complement strand
TTCATTTTAACAATCTCAATGAAGAGTTAGAAGATGAAGCATTAAGCGTAGAACCGATAAGGGATTCACAAAAGCTAACAGAAGTAGAAACAAAGCTATCTAAAGTTTCATCTGCTATCAATGTTCTCTCTAAATATGAGGAAAAAGAATCTGGATTAAAAGCTATGGAGGTGGAGTGGTGTTTTTGTGATATTTCAGTCTATTACAGAAGATTTATTAGATATTGTACTGGAAATTATTAATTCAAATACTCATTATAATATTCTTGAAAACGGTGTTCCTTCAAGAACAATAGAAGAGGTGAAAAATGAGTTTCTTAACCAGAATACCGAGAGCAATCTTATATTTCTGGAGAATAAGTATATAGGAATTATTGACTTTCTTAAAAATAATCCTAATGACAATTGTCCCTGGATAGGTTTACTCATGATTCATAGAGAATATCACTGTAAAGGGTATGGTAAAATGGCATATAATTTGTTTGAGGAAAAGCTAAAACAGCAGAGCTTTAACAAGGTTAGAATTGGAATACTACAAGAAAACAAGATAGCCAAGGAATTTTGGACTTCATTAGGATTTAAGTTTTACGCATATAAGCAGTGGAAGGACAAGACAATTGAATGTTTTGAAAAACAATTGATATAAGAGAGAAACAGGTCAATAGGTTAAGCAGTTAAATAGAATTGTTACTATGTATTTGTTATTACAATTGAAGTTTGTATAGTTACAAGATTATATTGCTAAATAAGATATACAAACAATGATTCTATTATAAGAAGATTTTTATGTTGAGGTATTAATATGAAAATCTACTCCATTGCAGATATACCACAAAATAAAGTAATAGAGTTTTTTAAGTTCCATTGGGGAAGTACAAAAATGGTTATTTCCAGTGGAGTTTATGATTGCAGTGAATTAGATGGTTTTGCAGCTCTAAATGAAGAAGGAGATATTATTGGCTTAGTTACATATATTATCAGAGATAACGAATGTGAAATAATATCCTTAGATAGTATTTTAGAAGGAAAAGGAATAGGAACATCTCTAATTAATGAAGTTGAAAATGTTGCTGTTAAGAATAATTGTAAACTTATAAAAGTAATAACAACAAACGATAATTTATTGGCTTTAAGGTTTTATCAAAAACGTGGCTTTGTTCTATGGCGGATTATAAATAATGCAGTTGGAAATAATCATAATGTTTGTGTTGAGTTGGAATGTGATGTTGAATTGATTTCAGGAGAGGATATTCTATGTAAATATGGCTCAACCTTTGCTTCAGTTATTGGAAAAGGACATGCAGAAATATTAGAAGATGAACAAGAAAAAATTATAGGTCTTAAATTACTTATGAAGAATCAGACTGGAAGGGATTTTGAAATTGATGAAAGAATGGCAGATACAGTTGGGGTGATTAAGGTTAT
This sequence comes from Tissierellaceae bacterium, assembly GCA_018434075.1. Classification (GTDB taxonomy): domain Bacteria; phylum Bacillota; class Clostridia; order Tissierellales; family Tissierellaceae; genus Soehngenia. The sequence goes on along the minus strand of JAHDQA010000079.1, from coordinate 5,199 downwards.
TGTACATTCTTTTACTGCAAAAGCCAATCAAAGGATTAGACAATAACTTTTGTAGAAATTTAGTGAAAAAGCGGGCAATCATCCATAGCCCGCTTGAAATTTAATTAGGGGTTTACTCTACATAGATCATCTTTCGGGTCATACCACCATCCACAATAAGGTTGATACCTGTGACGAAATCATTTTCTTTATCAGTTAAATAAAGACAAGCCCTGGCAATATCCTCTGGTTTTCCTACTCTTCTAGATAGATGCTGTTCATGATCAATTGGCCTTAGTTGCGAATAATCCCCTGTTTCAATCCAACCGGGAGATATACAGTTAACTGTAATTTTATCTTTGCTTAAGGATGCTGCAAGGGCATGGGTAAGAGCGACAATTCCACCTTTGGAAGCAGCGTAGGCTTCGGAGTTAGGTTCAGACATAATTGCTCTGGTGGAGGCAATGTTGACAATGGAGCCGCCATCCTTATTTTTACGCATATATTTTGCTGCTTCACGAGAACATAGGAAGACACTTCTCAAATTTGTATTTAGCAAATCATCCCATTCTTCTAAGGTTAAATCATAAGGGGATTTAAATAGTCCTTTTCCTGCATTGTTGATTAAGATGTCAATATGATCGTATGTTTGGAAGGCAGTGTCCATTAACCGAACAATATCTGCCTCTTGTCGGACATCGGTTGGGACAAAAATTACACTTCCCCCTTTTTCTTTAATTAGTGAAACTGTTTCCGTACCAGCTTTTTCGTCGATATCGGCTACAACAACATTAGCTCCTTTCAAGGCATACTGTAAAGCAATTCCTTTCCCAATGCCATTGGCAGCCCCAGTTATAATTACTGTTTTATTTGAAAAATCCAAGCTATCACATCCCTTTGAATTTATTCTTTAATATTAATATAACATTAAATAGGATTAATAGTATTGTTTTGTCTTAATATAGTTTTGATTTGAAAATGTAAAGCTCAATTTTATTGGATTTGCTGAATTACATCTAATCTAGGATGATATTATAATATAATTAAAAATACTTGAATTTTGATAGGGGGATAAAGATGAAATATGTTGTTGTCATCAATGCTAGTCCGCGTACTAATTGGAATACAGCCCAATTAGTGGAGGCTGCTGCTAAGGGAGCTCAGGAAGCTGGCGCTACTGCTGAAATCATCCATCTTTACAAATTGGCGCCTTTTAGAGGGTGTATTTCTTGTTTTAGGTGTAAACTACCTGAGACTTTTGGGAAATGTGTACTTAAGGATGGTTTAACAGAAGTATTGGACAAGATTCGCAAGGCAGATGCTCTTATTCTTGGTTCGCCAAATTATTTGGGTAATTTGTCAGCAGGTTTTAGAGCTCTTTATGAGAGGCTAGTTTTCCAGTCTTTGACCTATAATAAAGAACGCCCCAATTGTAATGAACATATGATTCCAGTTTTACTCATCCATACTAGTAATTGTGATGAAAGCTTTTATGATAAAGTAGGTTATACCACCTTGTTAGAAAATTATAAGCGAATGTTAGAACGTCATGTTGGACCAACAAAGATAATGATTTATGGAAATACATTACAGGTAGATGATTATAGCAAGTACGACTGGACCATTTTTGATCCAAATGAGAAAAAAGCCCGACATGAAGAGGTATTCCCCATAAAATTAAAAGAAGCTTATGAGTTAGGAGCTGGGTTTATTTAATGAGGTAGGATAAAAATAAATCCTACCTCATCTATAATCCAGATCATACCACTTGGAATATATAAAATTTAAGATAATCCGTTTCTGGAACATTCCATAGTATAGGATGGTCAGGAGCTTGTTGACGGGCTTCAATTTGTCTTAAGGACACGGAAGCATCCTCTGCAGCCTTTGCCAGTACTTTGCGGAATAGCTCATCTGTCATGAAGTGGCTGCAACTGCAGGTGGCAAGATATCCACCTCTAGGAAGTAATTTCATAGCTCTAAAGTTAATCTCCTTATATCCTCGAGCAGCAGACTGCACTGTCTTACGGGATTTGGTAAAGGCCGGTGGATCAAGGATGATAAAGTCGTAGTCACGACATTTCTGTTCTGCTAGTCTTGTTAGCAAATCAAATACGTCTTCGCAGAGGAAATCCATCTTTCCTTCTAGACCATTGCGTAAGGCATTTTCCTTTGCCATGTCAAGGACTGATTGGGATATATCTACGCAGGTTACATGTTCTGCCCCGCCTAATGCTGCATTAAGTCCAAAGGAGCCTGTATGGGTAAAGCAATCTAGTACCCGCTTGCCCTTAGCAATACGGGCTACAGCTGCCCTATTATACTTTTGGTCCAAGAAAAAGCCTGTTTTTTGCCCGTTTTCTACATCTACCAGATATTTTATGCCATTTTCACATATCTCCGTTATGGGGGATTCAGGTACAGGGATATCATCTAGCTGGTACCAACCTTTATATTCTGGTAAGCCTTCCTTTGCACGAAGGGCAATATCATTGCGCTCATATATACCAGTAATGGTTTCGCCCATTTCAGTAAGCACTTCCCAAAGGGCACGGTAAACTATATCCTTGACAAGTTCCATGCCTAGACAGGTAATCTGTACGGATAGAATATTGCCATATCGGTCCACTGTTAGTCCTGGCATCTGATCGGCCTCACCATGAATCAAGCGGCAACAGGTAAAGTCACTACCTGGCATAACGGTTTTGCGGTAACGGATAGCATATTCCACACGGCGACGCCAAAAGCGAGCATCAAAAACATCATTGGCGTTGCGTGAAATGAGTCGAACGGTAATCTTACTAACGCTGTTGTAAAAGCCTGTACCCATGAAGGAGTTTTTAGCAAACACATCTACCAATTCACCGTTTTTGGGGTCCCCTTCTATTTCGAGAATTTCTTCTCCGTATATCCATGGATGACCATTCTGAATACTTCGTTTTGCTTTAGAGGTTATCATAACTTTGGGATACTGTCGTTTCTGCTTCATTTGGGTCTCCTTTCTAAATGGATTGTATCTTGTTGATTGTAGCACATTTCAATTTTGCCTTCAACAAGGCATTATGTATTCCAACCAGGTATGCTGCTTGTCTTAATAGCACGGAAGAGTCGTTCCTTAAGTCCAGGATTTTCAATTTGTATGGTTTTTATTAAGTTCTTTACATATTGACGCTTGGTATAACCATCAATTGGACATAGATTTTTAACTACTGGCAGATTGTATTTATTGCAAAATCCCTTTATATCTGCTTCTTTTACATATATTAGTGGCCTGATTAAGGTTATGTTTGATTTATCAAGGTGTGTGACAGGAGAAAAGCAGTTGAATCTGCCTTCGTAAATTAAAGACATCATCATAGTTTCTATCACATCATCTAAATGATGAGCATAGGCTTTTTTATTGCAGCCAAGCTCCTTTGCTTTGGTATTAAATGCACCTTTGCGCATTTTAGCGCAGAGGGAACAGGGATTAGTCTCCTTTCGGTGGGAAAAAACAATATCAGCTATTTTTGTTTCTACTATTGTGTAATTAACTTTAAGCTCTTTGCAAAGTTCCTTAACAGGTGAAAAATCCATATCATTAAAGCCCATGCTAACAGTTATGGCTTCAATATCAAACTTTTTTGGATAAAAACGCCTTAAGTGGGATAGAGCATACAACAGCGTTAAGCTGTCCTTGCCACCAGAGACTCCAATGGCAATTTTATCTCCATCGTCAATCATTTTGTAATCATCAATTGCTATGCGGGTATAGCTAAGCAGCCTTTGTAACTTCATAAAATCCTACCTTTCTAAATAGTTTATATAAATTGGAGCTAAATTATCCCCATTTATTCCCTTTTGAAGTTAATAGATATTATAACATATCTATTTTCACCATAAAATATCTCTAAACTAACACAATTGGATGTAAATTTATTAGGAACATAAAAAACATGTAAGTAGGTAAAAATATGATTTCTATTTGGACTGTCAATAACCTGTGAAAATGTCACCTAAAAAATCATGATTTTATTCTATGAAAATGTCACCTTCGAGATATAATTTTGCTTTTTAAGTAACGAGTTAGAAATAACGACAAGAGAAAAATCATGTGGAGCCACCCACCGGCATAAACAAAAGCGTGTTTGTAAGGTCGGCAGTCAAGTAGCTTTTGTGGCATAAGTAGTAAGGCTTTGCGGGTCAGGCCAACTTATTTCACGATCTACTTGACAGCCACTGTGGATATAGGGCCTTTAAAAATGGGTATAGGAAAATAAGCCCTTGATAAAACTTATCAAAAGCGATATGATGAATTGAGAGTATTTTCTCTCTCAGGCCCATGCTCGTGTGGAATTGAAGAGCTGATTGAGCATTTCAATAATTTCACGGTCGGTTTCTTCGTATAATCCATTCATGGGGAGAAGCATCTATTTGCACCAACATTCCTTTTTGAGGCTTTCTTTTCCTCCTATGATGAGATTTACGTTTACGATGTTTTTTAGGACTTTTAATGCCTGCTTGAGTTAGAATTCTATGGACAGATGTATAACTCACTTTGATGTCCTCATGCTCTTGTAAAAGCTCAACAAAGTGGTTAAAATTAGCTTCTTGATACTTCGTTTGCTTTAGCTCTACAATCTTCATTCTCACTTCATCAGGAAGTGTATGCTGGGGTTTTCGGCCTCTATTTTTGTGGATTATGAACGCAGGTCCATAATTGTTAACTCCTCCTTTTAACCTTATCACTTGGCGTTCACTGAGGCCAAGAAGCTCAGCAGCTTCCTTGATGGTTATTACCTTATCGATAGTTTGATTGATGACTCTAAGACGAGTTATTTCTTTTTGATTCATATTGAATGTCTCCTTTCGCATACATGACATTTTATCAGAATAAATTCAATATGACATTATCATAGAATAACTACATAAATAGCAATTCCACTTGCTTTTCTATTTAATATCCCATCTTTGACAGTTGAGAGACACAAAACTCTGGAATGCATTGTAATTAGAGCATTTCAGAGTTTTTATCTTGTTTAAAAACTGCGTAATGTTTTCTTCTTTTTTGTTTCCTTAAAATAATTTTTCATCTTTTTTGGCTCTTTGTCAATTGTTGGGGTAGGATCAATTTTGATCTTGCTCCAATTCTATATTTAAGAGCATTTTTACATATAGGTACTATTATATTGGTTTTTAAGCACACTTAAATAAACCTAGCTAAAATATAGGTTTTCCACA
>JAHDQA010000036.1 GCA_018434075.1 Tissierellaceae bacterium | reverse complement strand
TGTCTCTCCTTTTTTTATAGATTTGTGTATGGTGTTTCTTATTAAAACATATCAAAAAAGGGGGGAGACAGCCAAATTGATATAAAATGTTTAAATATCAAAGATTGGGTGTCTAAATATATCTTTATATTTGACACTACGAATGTTAAAAAGGGGGGGTGGATATGAACATAAGGAGAGCTTACCCATTCGAAGCTGGTGTCTTGACAGATTTGGCTGTTGCATCAGAAGCTTATTGGGGTTATGACAAGAAATTTCTTGATACTTTCAGAGCCGTATATAAAGTAAGCGAGGACTATATCATTAACAACCCGACATTTGTATTGGAAGAAGATGATAAAGCAATCGGATTTTACAGCATCATCGAGAATAGCGAAGGTGTTGTTTTGGAATATTTTTATATCGATCCCTCTTATATAAGAAAAGGATATGGGAGAATACTTTGGGATCATTTAATAGAGTTTTGCAAAAATCGAGGAATTTTGGAATTTGATTTTGTGGCATCCAATGAGGCAGTGCCATTTTATGAAAAAATGGGGGCAATAAAAGTTGGAGAAACAAAATCGTTAGTTGAAAGCGATAGAAGAGTTAATAAGTTGAAAATGGTAATTTCATAGGAGGGAGTAACTTGGGTAAATACGATTTTAAGCTAATGTCTGACACTGGAGAAATGTTAGCTTTAGAAGATTTCAAAGGGAAAAATGTCGTGGTTTATTTTTATCCAAAAGACAACACGCCTGGCTGAACAATTGAGGCAAATGGATTTAGGGATCTAAGTCAAGAGTTTGAAAAACACAACACTGTGATAATCGGCATTAGTAGAGATTCTCAGGAGTCCCATCAAAAATTTAGGAAAAAGAATGATTTAAATTTTATTTTGTTGACTGATGATACTGGAGAGGTTTTGGAAAAATTTGGCGTGCTAAAGAATAGAAAAATGTTTGGAAAAGAAACAAAGGGGATAGAAAGAAGCACATTTGTATTTAATAAATTTGGGGAACTTGTAAAAGAATACAGAAATGTAAAGCCAGGACCACACCCAGAGGAAGTACTAGAATTCATAAAGGAAAAATTAACTTAGTAGTTGTTTAATTTTTATTTACATGGGTAAATTCAGTGTGAGGGTAATTAAATGTTTGGAGGGATATATATGACGCAATATCATGAACCAGTTGAAAGAATGGATGAGAAAACATTAAATATCACAAGGGCTTTAATGAGCTTAAAGGAAGAAATAGAGGCTGTAGACTGGTACAATCAAAGAGTATCTGCAACCGAAGACGAAACTTTAAAAGAAGTGCTAGCTCACAATAGAGATGAAGAAATTGAACACGCAGTCATGACTTTGGAATGGCTGAGAAGAAATATGGACGTATGGGATGAAAACTTAAGAAAGTACCTATTCACTAAAGAAAATCTTCTTGAAGTAGAAGAAAGTGGCTCGGGGAAAAAAGACGAAGATAAAGATTTAGGCATAGGAGATATGAAATAGGAGGGAGAATTTATGCTAAATAGAAATATGGCTCCAATATCTGATAAGGTTTGGGAAGAAATAGATGAAAGAGCCAAAGAAGTTCTTGAAAGCTACCTTACAGCTAGAAAAGTAGTAAGAGTAAATGGTCCAAAAGGGTTGGATTTCAACGCTGTAAGCGAAGGAAGACTTAAAGAAATAAAGGAAGCAGATGCAATTCTTTATTCTAACTATGATGTAAAACCTCTTACTGAAGTTAGAGTGGAGTTTGAGTTGGATAGAAAAGAATTGGACAACATAGTTAGAGGCGCAAAAGATCCAGACTTAACACCTTTGGAAGATGCAATGAAGAAATTAGCTCTATTTGAAGAAAAAGCTATATATTATGGACTTCAAGATATAGGGATAGAAGGGTTAAATAAAGCTGGCAAAAAAGCTATTCCTTTTGGGAAGGATAGAGAATCTATATTAGATGCAGTGGGGAAAGGTATTTTACAACTAAGAGAAGCATATGCCACTAAACCATATGCACTTATAGTAGGAGAAGAACAATACAAAGATATTATATTAAGCGACAAAGGCTATCCATTAGAAAAGAAGATAGCAAAATTAATAGATGGGCAAATATATGTATCCAAAGCAGTTAAAGGAGCTTTCTTAATCCCATTTGATTCAGATGATCTAGAGCTTACTATAGGACAAGATTTTGCTATAGGGTTCTTAGATGCTGATGAAGACAAAGTTAGGTTTTTTGCAACTGAATCATTCACATTTAGAGTGCTAGACCCAAATATAGTAGTCAAATTTGAATAAAAGTTGATGTTATACCCTATACAAATATACCTGTATAGGGTATAATTTTTTTATATAGATTTGGAGGTTTTGACATGGGAGATATCACTAGTTATTCTGCATTTTTTGCAGGAGTATTGTCATTTTTTTCCCCATGCCTCTTGCCGATGATACCAGCTTATATAATGTACATTTCAGAGCTTGGAGATGTCGAGGGAGCAAGAGATTATAATGGGATAGTATTACAGAGGACTTTGGGATTTATCATAGGATTTACGATCATTTTTATAATCATGGGATTGAGCGCCTCGTTTATCGGAAGAATATTTTCTCAAAATAGAGATCTATTTTTGAAGTTAAGCGGTATTATAATAATCATATTTGGGCTTAACTACATGGGGGTTTTGAATTTTAGTTTTTTAAGCAAAGAAAGACGATTAAAAGCTCCGAAAAAAGTAAATGGAATACTTAGCTCAACCATCATGGGGATGGCTTTTGCTGGCGGGTGGAGTCCTTGTTTTGGACCGGTGCTTGGTTCTATACTCTTCATGGCATCAATGGATAGTTCAGTATTAAAAGGTGGAATTCTGTTGTTTATTTATTCTATTGGCATGGCAATTCCATTTATACTCACCGCATTGTTCATATCAAAATTTACGCTTGCGCTCTCAAAATACCAAAAAGCACTACAATTAGTGCCCGTAATAGGCGGAGGAATCTTAGTGATTTTTGGTGTATTGATATTTTTTGATAAATTAGTTGTTATATCTAGTTTGTTACTATAGGAGGAGAAACACATGCTAAAGAAGACTTTAATCGTATTGGTAGTAATTATAGCAGTTGCAATTGTTGGAGTTTGGATTGTGAATGACACTGAGGAAGCGGACGATAATACACCTGTTTACACACAAACACCAGCTGACAATGATGAGGTTGGAAATCTAATTATCAATGATATGCCAAAAGTAGATTCTGGAGAGCCTGCTATTGACTTTACATTGGAAGATTTAGACGGCAACGAGATAAGTTTAAGCGACTTTGAAGGCAAAATTGTGCTATTGAATTTTTGGGCAACTTGGTGTGGATTTTGTGATCTCGAAATGCCAGATTTAGAAAAGCTCGCAACTGTAAACGAAGACATAGTAGTATTAGGAGTAAATGTGGGAGAAGATAAAGAATTGGTTAAAGAATATGTAGACCAAAAGAAAATAACTTTTCCGGTGGTTTTAGACGCGACGACCGATATTGCGAGCGATTATCTTGTCACAGGTTTACCAACGAGTTATTTTATTGATGAAGATGGCATTATATACGGGAGGTATCCTGGCATGATGACTTACGATATGATGACGGAATTTATCGATGAAATGAAGAAATAGCGAAATATTAGAAATATTAGAAATATTAGAAATATTAGAATTGTTTGACAAGAGTTTATTTAATTTATATAATATTGTTAACGATTGCATATAATATAAGAAGGGTGGAGTTATTTTGAAAAATCCTGTAATTGAAGTTAATTCAGAGATTGGCAGGCTTAGGCAGGTCATGCTTCATAGGCCAGGGAATGAGCTAGAAAATTTAATGCCAGAATATTTAGAAAGATTACTATTCGACGATATTCCATATTTAAAAATCGCACAGAAAGAACATGATGAGTTTGCAGAAACTCTGAAATCAAAGGGTGTAGAAGTCATGTATCTAGAAGATTTAGTTGTGGAATCCCTATCTGAAAAAGAAGTGTTGAATTCTTTTATAGAAGAGTTTCTTTATGAAGCGGGAATAAAAGAAGAGTTTAACATAATCGCATTAAAGGAGTATTTCTTATCTTTAGAAAAAAAAGAAATGGTATTGAAAATGATGGCGGGTGTGAGAAAATCTGAAATTGACAACACGAAAAAAATACATTTAGCAGAGTATTTAGAAAGCGATTACCCGTTTTTAATTGATCCAATGCCAAATCTTTACTTTACCCGAGACCCGTTTGCATGTGTAGGCGATAAAGTCACAATCCACAGAATGAACACGCATACTAGAAATAGAGAAACTTTGTTTGCCAAATACATTTTTAACTATCACCCTAAATATGAAAAAATACAACATCTATACGAAAGACAAGAGGAATTTTCAATTGAAGGCGGAGATATACTAGTTTTAAATGACAAAGTATTGGCTGTTGGAATTTCTCAGAGAACCAACGCAAACGCCATTGAAAAATTTGCACTAAATGTGTTTAAAAGCGAAACTACATTTGAGAAGATTATTGCAATAGATATCCCAAAACAAAGGACATTTATGCATTTGGATACAGTGTTTACTATGGTAGATTATGATAAATTTGTGATACATCCAAATATAGAGAATACGATGAAATCTTTTGTTCTAGAGAAAAAAGACAAAAATAGCTTAAAAATAACTCCTCAAATAGGAACATTGAAAGAAATATTGGAGACAAACTTAAAAATAAATGGAATAAAACTTATCAAGTGCGGTGGAGAGAGTGTAGTAGATGCAGCAAGAGAACAATGGAATGACGGCTCAAATACTCTTTGCATAGCGCCTGGAGAAGTGGTAGTATATTCTAGAAACTATGTGACAAATGAAATATTAGATAAAGAAGGCATTAAATTAAATATAATATCGAGCTCAGAGTTGTCAAGGGGTAGAGGCGGCCCTAGATGCATGAGTATGCCTTTTATTAGAGAAAAAATATAAGGGGGAGAAAAACATGGCAGTCAATTTAAAAGGGAGAAGTTTTTTAACACTAATGGATTTTACTCCAGAGGAAATAAGATATTTATTAGACTTATCACATGATTTAAAAGCAAAAAAAAGAGCTGGCATATACAACTATGTATTAAGAGGTAAAAACATAGTATTGTTATTCGAAAAAACATCAACAAGAACAAGATGCGCATTTGAAGTTGCTGCATTAGAAGAAGGAGCTCATGTTACTTTCCTAGATTCAGCAAGTTCCCAAATGGGCAAAAAAGAGTCTCTTGAAGATACTGCTAAAGTATTGGGCAGATTCTACGATGGGATAGAATACAGAGGATACAAACAAGAAGTTGTTGAAGATCTTGCTAAATACGCTGGGGTTCCTGTATGGAATGGGCTGACTGATGTAGATCACCCAACTCAAATTCTAGCAGATTTATTGACAATTGAAGAGCATGTGGCAAAACCTTTAAACAAAGTAAAACTTGTTTTTGCAGGCGATGTAAGAAACAACATGAGCTACGCTTGGATGTATGGATGCGCTAAAATGGGGATGCACTATGTTGCTCTTGGACCAAAAGAATTGATAGATCAAGTTGACAAAGATGCAATGAATAGAGCACTTGAGGTAGCAAAAGAAACTGGAGCAATCATTGAGTTGTCAGATGACATAAATTCAGTAAAAGGTGCAGATGTAATCTACACTGATGTTTGGGCATCTATGGGAGAAGAAGCACAAATACCTGAAAGAGTAAAACTATTGACTCCATATAAAGTAACCATGGACATGATCAAATTGACTGGCAACGATGACTGCATATTCATGCACTGCTTGCCAAGTTTCCACGATTTTGAAACTAAGATGGCTAAAGATCAAATGGATCAAGGCTATGACATAAGAGAAGTGACAGATGAAGTATTTAGAAGCAGACACTCAGTAGTGTTTGATGAAGCAGAAAATAGAATGCATACAATAAAAGCAGTAATTGTAGCAACAATAGGTTAGAGGAGGATTTAAAGTGAGACCAACAAGGGTAGTTGTAGCATTAGGAGGAAATGCATTAGAAGACAAGTCAATGCCTTCAACAGCAGAGGCGCAATTAGAAGTAGTAAAGAGAACAAGCGAATACATTGCAGATATATCTTTGGCAGGATATGAGATTGCGGTGGTACACGGCAATGGACCGCAAGTAGGCAGAATTTTACTTGCAACAGAAGCTGCAAAAGATGTAACTCCACCAATGCCTTTTGATGTATGCGGTGCAATGAGCCAAGGCTATATTGGATATCATATACAACAAGCTTTGAGATTTGCGCTAAAGAAAAGAGGCAGAGATATTCCTGTAGTAACAGTTATCACACAAGTTGTAGTGGATAAAAACGATGAAGCATTTAAAAACCCAACAAAGCCAATCGGGCCTTTCTACACAGAAGAGGAAGCTAAAAAATTAGCCGAAGAAAAAGGATATGTAGTTAAAGAAGATGCTGGAAGAGGATATAGAAGAGTTGTACCTTCACCACTTCCAAAGAAAATAGTTGAGATAGATACCATAAAAACACTTTGGGATACAACTATTGCTGTAACCTGTGGTGGAGGAGGAATTCCTGTAATAGAAAAAGAGGATGGATCTCTAGAAGGTATAGCGGCTGTAATAGACAAAGACCTAGCAGCACAAAGACTTGCAGAAGACATGGATGCGGACATACTATTGATTTTGACGGAAGTTGAAAAAGTTGCTATTAACTTCAACAAGCCAGACCAAAAGAGCTTAGACCACATGAGCGTAGAAGAAGCGCTTAAATATATAGAAGAAGGGCACTTTGCACCAGGGAGCATGCTTCCTAAAGTAAAAGCTGCTGTAAACTTTGCAAAATCAAAACCAGGCAGAAAAGCTATCATAACTTCTCTTTACAAAGCAAAAGAAGCATTAGACGGAGTATCAGGTACTGTAATAGAAATGTAAAATCGGGGGATATCCCCCGATTTTTTATGTGTATGTGCTTTATTATATTGAAATATTACTTATTAACTGATACAATTTTTACATAATATATAGAAAAGGGGAAAAAATATGAAGATAGGATTAGTAGGACTAACTTCTGTTGGGAAGACATCACTTTTTAACCTATTGACAGGTTCAAATATAGAAGTATCAGGTTATGCAACAGGAAAGATCAACGCGAATATAGGAATCGCAAAAATTCCAGATGAAAGACTTCAGTTTTTAACTGAGCTTTACAAACCAAAGAAAACCACACATGCCACAATTGAAGTAGTTGATGTGCCTGGGTTGGTAAAGGGATCATCAAGTGGTAAAGGATCTGGAAACTTATTTTTGGACAATGTCAGAAAAACAGATTTACTCGTACATGTAGTTAGAGCTTTTGATGATGACAATGTGATACATGTAGAAGGGGACATAGACCCTATGAGAGATGTCGAGACATTAAATTTAGAGTTGTTATTTTCCGATTTACAAGTTATAGAAAATAGAATTGAAAGAATTGAAACTTCTAAAAAAGTGACAAAAGAGAATCTATTGGAATTAGAAGTCTTAAAAAAATGCAGAGAATGTTTAGAAAATGGTCTATTACTCAACAATTTAGAGCTAACTGATGAAGAAAAAGACGTGTTAAAGACTTTTTCATTTTTATCACAGCAGACCATGATACTAGTGGTAAACATTGATGAAAATCAACTAGCTAATAAGACTTTTCCAAAGAAAGATGAGCTATATGAATACTGCAAAGCATCAAATACACCTATCATAGAGATCTCAGTAAAAACTGAACTTGAACTAAGGGAATTGGATGAGGAAGATAGAAAAATTTTCATGGAGGATTTAAATATAAGAGAATCGGGCATAGATCTATTATCAAAGACAGCTTATGATTACTTAGGGCTCATATCATTTTTGACGGCAGGAGAAGATGAAGTGAGAGCCTGGCCTATTAGAAAAGGCACAACCGCAAAAGAAGCAGCTGGGAAAATTCACTCTGACATTGAAAAAGGATTTATCAGAGCTGAGGTATGTAAATTCAATGATTTAAAGGAACACAAGAGCATGGTTAAATTAAAAGAATTAGGACTACTGACACTAGAGGGCAAAGAGTACATTGTTGAAGATGGAGATATTATCAATTTTAGATTTAATGTATAGGAGAGTTTTAACTCTCCTTTTAAATATGATAGAGGGGTAGTTAATAATGACAAGTGAAAGAATCAATCACTGTGAGACAATTATTGTGGAAAACGAAAGAAAAACTTTACAAGAAATCGAAAGGAGCATTATAAAGACATATAGAAAGCCAATTTGGTCAAAGTTTATCAAAGCAATCAAGGAATATGAACTTATAGAAGACAACGATAAAATTGCCGTTGCCATATCTGGAGGTAAAGATAGCCTTTTAATGGCGAAGCTTTTTCAAGAACTCAAAAAATATGGAAAACAAAATTTTGAAGTTGAATTCATCGCAATGGATCCTGGGTATCATAAGGACATAAGGGCATTGCTTGAAGAAAATCTTAAATATTTAAATATACCTGCACATGTATTTGATGCAAATGTATTTGAAGTTGCTGATAGAATTGCAGGAGAGTATCCCTGCTATATGTGCGCTAGAATGAGAAGAGGAGCTCTTTATGGGAAAGCTAAAGAGCTAGGGTGCAATAAATTAGCTTTAGGTCACCATTTTAACGATGTCATAGAGACTACAATGCTCAATTTATTGTATGCTGGAAGCTTTAAGACTATGATGCCAAAATTGAAATCTCAAAACTACGAAGGGTTAGAGCTTATTAGACCTATGTATTTGATAGAAGAAAAGTACATTGAGAGATTCATAAAATCAAGCGGAATATGGCCATTAAACTGTGCTTGTATGGTGGCGGCTAAAAAAATAGGGAATAAGAGATACGAAATAAAAGCGCTGATCAATAGACTAAAAGAAACTAATAAAAATGTAGAGATGTCAATTTTTAGAGCAGCTCAAAATGTGAACTTAGACCAAGTTTTAGGTTATGAAGAAAACGGAGAAAAAATTTCATTTTTAGATAAATACTAGAAGGAGATGATATGATGCGATTGGTGTCGTGGAATGTAAATGGCTTGAGGGCAATCATGAAAAAGGGATTTATAGAATCTGTAAAAAAACTAAATCCCGATGTATTATGCATTCAAGAAACTAAAATGCAAGAAGGGCAACTCGATTTAGATGTTGACCTTGAAGAATATGAAAAGTATTTTAACTCTGCACAAAAGAAAGGATATTCTGGCACTGCGGTATTTACTAAAGTAAAACCAATAAGCGTAAATTATGGCATGAACAAGGAAGAGCACGATAAAGAAGGCAGAATAATCACTGCTGAATATGATGATTTTTATTTAGTCAATGTATATACGCCAAACTCTAAAACAGAATTAGAAAGACTTGAATACAGAATGGTTTGGGAAGATGAGTTTAGGCATTTTCTAAAAGAATTGGAAAAGAAAAAACCAGTTATAATATGTGGAGATTTAAATGTAGCACACAAAGAGATAGATTTGAAAAACCCAAGTTCAAACCGAAAAAGTGCAGGCTTTACAGATGAAGAAAGAAACAAATTCACTGAACTCTTAGAGGCTGGATTTATAGATACTTTCAGGTTCTTTTATCCTGACAAAGAAGGCGCTTACACTTGGTGGAGTTATTTAACTAAGGCAAGGGAGAGAAATGCAGGTTGGAGAATAGACTACTTCTTAGTATCAGAGAGTTTAAAGGATAGACTTGTAGATGCTAAAATACACTCAGATATATATGGCTCTGATCATTGCCCTGTTGAATTGGAAATAAAGTGATTTTAGAAACTATCCATTAATTTATCATATAATTTTCACATATAAGGACTACAATAGTAAAAAAAGGAGGGACAAGTTATGAATGACGACGAATTCAAAGGTGATAATCAAGAAGAAATTGAAAATCAGGAAATTATTTTTGAAAGCAAATACAATGATGACGATAAGGAAAAGATAAAAGATGATGAGCCAAAGGCAGAAGAAAGAAGTTATTCAGGCAATGCTAATATTGCAAATATAACTTTTAAATGGAAATCATTGATAGTGGTGGTGCTCATAATTTCATTGTTAAGCGGTTTAGCAGGTTCATTCATAGGAATAAAAGTATTTTCTTCAAACGAAAACTCTAATACCAGCAACAATCAAGAAATAGTCATCAATCCAAATGATAGCTACACTACAGTGTCTGCAGTCGTACAAAAGAGCATGAGCTCTGTAGTCGGGATTACAACTGTTGAAATAAAAGATTATTTGTATACACAGCAATTGGTAAGTGGAGTTGGATCTGGAATCATTGTGGATTCCGATGGATATATATTGACTAACTCCCATGTCATATCTGATGGCAATGCAAAAGAAATACAAGTTTTATTTGAAGATGGAGAAAAGGTAAATGCTGAGGTAGTGTGGGTTGATAGCTACATGGATTTAGCGGTGCTAAAAGTAAATAAAACAAACTTGCCTGTAGCAGTATTGGGGGACTCAGATTCATTGATGGTAGGAGAATTAGCCATAGCCATTGGCAATCCTCTAGGGTTAGAATTTCAAAGGACTGTAACAAGTGGAATAATTTCTGGATTAAATAGGTCAGTTCAAGTTGATGACAATATGGTAATTGAAAACTTAATACAAACTGATGCCTCTATAAATCCTGGAAATAGCGGAGGACCATTGCTCAATGCAAAAGGTGAAGTGGTTGGGATAAACACTGCTAAAATATCTTCTGCAGAAGGCCTCGGATTTGCAATTCCAATAAACACAGCAAAGCCAATCATCGAAGAAGTCATAAAAACCGGAACCTATCAAAAGGCTTATATTGGAATAAAAGGTGTATCTGTTGAAGAATATGAAATGGGACTAGGAGTGGATTTGGCAGCTGAGAGTGGAGTTGTTGTACTAGAAGTACAAGCAAATAGCCCTGCAAGCAAAGCTGGATTGCAAAATGGGGATATCATAACAAAGATGAACGACAAAGACATAGAAGACATGTACGACTTAAAAAACAGCCTTTACTCATACAAACCAGGTGAAAAAATATCACTTGAAATCTTGAGAAATGGAGAAAAGAAAACAGTCGAAGTGACATTAGAAGCATCAAAATAATTAAATACGGCTTATTTAAATAAGCCGTATTTTTTGCTAGTATATTTTTACAAATTTGATATAATAATATTTAGATTAACGAAATAAGAGGGGTGTTAAAATGGTTAAAGCATTGCCTAAAAGGAATCAAGTTGATGTGAATTTGACATGGGATTTGACAAGTCTTTTTAAATCAGAGGAAGCTTTTAACGAAGCTTTGGACAAGACTAAAAAATACGCAGAGAGCATTATAAGAGACTACAAAGGGAAACTCAAGACTGCAGAAGACATAAATGAATGCCTAGATAAATACAGAGAATTTGAGATGCTATTCACATGGCTTGCGACATATGCATCATTAAAAGTGAATGAAGACCAAACAAACATGGACAATCAAACCCTGTATTCTAAAGTCATGACAACATTTACTAAAATATTAGCTGAGATTGACTTTATTGAAGAAGAAATATCAAATTTACCTAAAGATATAATTGAACAGGCGAGCAACCAATCAGCTGACAACTCTGGTTATCTCAAAGAAATACTAAGGAAAAAACCTCATAGATTGCATAAAGAAGCAGAAAGAGTTCTAATAAGCTTAAGCAATACTTTAGAAGCACCAGAAAACATATACAACATGGCAAAACTTGCAGATATGAAATTTGGAGAGTTTGAAGTTGATGGAAAGAAATATCCTTTAAGCTTCGTTTTATTCGAAGGAGAATGGGAGTATGAAAAGGACACAAAGATAAGAAGAAAAGCATTTGAAGCCTTTTCTAACAAATTGAGAGATTATCAATATACGATAGGAGCTACTTACAACACTCACGTACAGACAGAAAAGACAATTTCAGATCTAAGAGGATTCAACTCAGTCATAGATAGCTTGCTATTCCCTCAAGAAGTAGAAAGAGAACTTTACGATAGACAGATTGACTTAATAATGGAACATCTAGCACCCCATATGAGAAAGTATGCAAAACTTTTAAAGAAAATCTATAACTTGGATGAAATGACATTTGCAGATTTAAAAGTAGATGTAGATCCTGATTTTGAACCTCAAATCAGCGTAGAAGAAGCAAGAGAATACATCTTGGGAGCTCTAGGCGTCTTGGGAGAAGACTATGTAGACATGCTAAATAGAGCATTCGATGAAAGATGGATTGACTTCGTTCAAAATGAGGGCAAATCCACAGGCGCATTCTGCTCATCTCCTTATGGGGCGCATCCGTATATACTCATATCATGGACAGAGAGAATGAGAGAAGTATTTGTATTGGCACATGAGCTTGGACATGCAGGACATTTTACACTAGCTCATAAAAACCAAAGCATATTTAATTCTAGACCTTCACTTTATTTCATAGAATCACCATCGACAATGAACGAAATGTTAATGGCTAATTATTTAATGAAGAATACAACTGACAAGAGGATGAAGCGATGGGTAATATCTAGTATCATAGCTAGAACTTACTATCATAATTTCGTAACCCACTTACTAGAAGCTCATTACCAAAGAGAAGTTTACAAAATTATAGACAATGGTGGAAGCGTAAATGCTGAAATATTAAATCAACTAAAGAGACAAACTCTTGAAAAATTCTGGGGAGATGATGTAAAAATAAATGAAGGAGCAGAGCTAACTTGGATGAGACAGCCACATTACTACATGGGATTATATCCTTACACATATTCAGCTGGCCTTACTATAGCTACACAAGTAAGTCAAAGAATATTAAGAGAAGGAGAAAGTGCAGTAGAAGATTGGAAAAATGTGCTTAAAGCAGGGGGTACAAAAACTCCAGTGGAATTAGCTCTAATGGCAAAAGTAGATATCACAACTGAAGAACCTCTATTAAATACAATCGAATACATTGGAAGCTTGATTGATGAGATAGTAAAATTGACTGAAGAAATAGAGAATGAAAAATAAGAGAGGCTTAATGCCTCTCTAAAATCTTCTTATGACTTTTATTTTCAATATTCCATTCTCGTAACTCACATATCCCTCATCAACCATTGCATCGAGTAAGTTTAATTCAGATGAGTAGTCACTACCCAATAAAGCCCAATAATACTCTTCTGTGTCATCTCTTCTAGGAGTGTTTAATGAGATTTTAAGCTCATTTAAAACAGATTTTTCTATGCTATTTATAGCACCTTGTAATTCTACTACACCCATTTTCTCAGTACATCTTAGATTTATAATTACATTGTCACAACCGTGATGCAAATAAATATTTACTAATTCATTCATTATTTTAATCATAATAGAATCATTTTTATTCATCCATCTTATCCTTTCTGAAAGAAGTAATTAGTGGAACTAAAAATGCCGCAATAAACCCTCCAGAGAAGCCATTGTTATACAGATTAAGACCCGCATGAAGATATGCTAGATTTGAAACCAAAGATGCTTGTAAACCACCTGCTAATATACCAGCCAACAATCCAAATTCACCCGCAATAGGTGCTAAAGTGGTTGAAAAGAGAACAGTCAAGACTGAATTCATGCTAGATAAATCATTGCCCGTGATTATTAACATCACTATTGCTCCTAACATTATAGGCAATATGTTTCTAGGGTGTTTTCCAAAAGATCCAAATCCCATTATTGAAAATACAGCTGCTATAGTGGGCCCATTTATGGTTGCGCCTATAATATCAAGATAGATCATACAAATTAATCCAACAACACCCATGTTGAAAATTGCGATATCAAATCCATCTAAACTTACAAAATCAGTGACCAATCTACCGGAGCGTTTGACAAGATTTTTATAACCATGAAAATCAAATCTTGTTAATATGATTTTTAGCATTATCATGCTGAGACATATAAGAAAAATAATAATTTTAATTTTTGCATCAGGACCTTCATATACTACGCTTATGGACTCTAATGGCATGTTGAACATTCTAAATAAAGAGGCTATCATCATGCCTAATATCCCAGCGGTAAAACCGACATTGTAAAGGCTATATCCATGATGAAATCGCACAAAACTGCTTGCTAAAGGAGGCATAATAAATCCAACTATTAAACCTGAAACTATTGCAAATAGATAATTAAAAGGAACTAACAAATCACTTCCGAAACCCACTCGCGTTACTAAAGGGCTGAGAGCTGTGCTAAAAAAAGCTATTACTGTGTATTTTGAGAATTTTTCTTTTTTAATTATGCTGTAAATAAACACGCCTAAAATTATGCTTGAGACATTTATTATGTTCTTTCCAAACATTGAAAAACCAGCAACTGTAAAAAGAGCAGATATGACTGGGCCATTTGGATCTATATTTTGCACCATAACGATAGCCAGCAATGTCAACATTACTATGCCGCTATTGAATAACGCAGCACCTATATTTGCAACTTCAAAATAATCCACTATTAACAAATCTGGATGCTCTACTATCGTCTTTAACCCATTGAACACCTCTGAAGGTGTATTAAACAAGAAGGAACTAAAAATAAGCAATATGCTGTAAAATAACAAAACTATATATTTTAAATATTTTTCATTATCCTTGTTGAATAATTTTTGCATAACAAATCCTTAAAATATCCTTCCCATAATTTTTTTGTACTTATCTGTATATTTAATAAAATCATATTCGGGATTTTTAACAACTGAACTAATGAAGTTCTGCTTGTTATATTCGTAGCTCATTGTTGGCGTTAAGTTCTCAACTAAATTAAAGTACTTATTCTTAGAAAGATCCAATTTGTCTTCATAAGTTTTTAAAATCCAATTGACATACTTATCTATATAGTTGAGAGTTTTATCCTTGTCTTTCATGACAGCAAAAGTGTCAGCGAACATCAATATATTGTTGCCTAGAAGGTAACCCTCCAATTCAAAATCCATTATAATTTTTCTTTGAAGGTTTGCCAAATCCAAAGCATATTCAAAATCTCTATCTTTAAGAGCAATACCCCAGAGACTTGCCAAAGAAATTATAGAATTGTTTATATTATTAAAAAGGCTCTCTTGCTCTATTTTTTTAGCTTTTTCGCTATCTCCTGTGATAGAATATATAGTTGAGAGCATGAATCCAGTATTTACACTGATCTTTGGCAAAGTATTTAATAGATCAATTGCTTTTTCATATTCGCCTTTCATTGTGTAAAGACTTGACAACACATATAGTGCAGCTTGTTTTACTTCGAGGTCACCTATTTTAGATGCTTCTTCCAATAATTGAATAGAGCGATTTAACATTCTATCCGCTTCTTCTTCTGTGTGGGCCAACTGGATGTACTCTTGTAAAAGACTTCCTATTCTAAATTTTAGGAAAAGACTATCGGGATATTCCTCTAGATATTGTTCACACATTTTCATAGCTTCATAATAGTCTGAAGTGGCAAATTTTTCAGCGCATATTTTGTATATGTTGTTCACGTCTTCTGGAGTAAGTTCGGTTTCAAACATCAAGAGTGAGTCAATAGTTGTTCCCAAAAGTCTTGCTATAGATGATAGGAGAGTTATATCTGGGTATGCTGAATTATTTTCCCACATCTCAACGACTTCTTTAGGCACACCTAATCCATGAGCAAATTCCTCAATACTTAAACCTTTATTCTCTCTTAATTTTTTTATAGTGCTACCAATAGACAATTGCATGGTAAACCTCCTCACCTTGAAAAACAAAATTTTATTTGCTATAATCGTTTTTATACTTTTATATTATACCCTAAAATGACAGAATAAACAAACAGACTAGACAAAATAAGGAGAGCGTATGTAAATGATTAAACTTTTAAAAAATTTAAAGCCTTATTGGAAAAATGTAGTTGGAGTTTTAACTTTTACAATGATTGGAGTCTTGTGTGAATTGTTTTTACCGAGACTAATGGGAAATATAGTAGACAAAGGCGTTGTAAAAGGAAACTTAAACTATATACTAACCACAGGGCTAAAGATGATCATATTTGCCATAATAGGAACATGCTCGATGATAGTATCAGCATATCTTTCTTCTAAGGCAGCTACAGGATTTGGCAGAGACTTAAGGAGAATGATATTTACAAAAGCGGAAGGCTACTCATTGAATGAAATGGAGAAAATAGGAACATCTTCTTTAATAACAAGAACTACAAATGACATCAATCAAATGCAGCAAGTTGCGATAATGTCCATGAGAATGATGGTAAGAGCTCCTTTGATGCTGATAGGTGGGTTTGTGATGGCGTTTTCGACCAACTCAACTCTATCGAGAATACTTCTTATATCAGGACCGTTATTAATAATGGTGATAGCGATAATTGGAAGAATAGGGTTTCCACTATTTAAGATAATTCAAGAAAAAATCGACAGAATCAACAAAACAATGAGAGAGGAATTGTCAGGCATAAGGGTAATAAGAGCTTTCAACAAAGTTGACTATGAGAAAAAGAGATTTGAAAAAGCCAATAGAGACTTGACAGAAACTTTTTTGAAAGTCACAAGACTTATGACTCTAGTAATGCCAATAATAATGATGATACTCAATTTCACAAATGTTGCAGTTATTTGGTTTGGAAGCAATTTAATTGACACAGGAAACATGCAAGTAGGGGAACTTATGGCATTTATACAATATGTAATGCAGATTATGTTTTCTCTAATAATGGTATCAGTTATTTTCATAATGTTTCCAAGAGCTAGCGCTTCAGCAGCTAGAGTTAATGAAGTCCTCGAACTAGAATCGGAAATAGTAGATGGAACTGATAATTTACCCGAAAATAAAGATGGAGATATTCTAGAACTAAGAAATGTCACTTTCAATTATTTTGACTCAGAAACACCAGCTGTTAAAGACATCAGCTTCAAAGTAAAAAAAGGAGAAACCACTGCAATCATAGGAGGGACAGGCAGCGGGAAATCAACTATATTAAACCTTATAATGAGATTTTTCAACCCAACCAGTGGAGAAATTTTATTAAACGGTAAAAATATAAAAGATATAACACAAGATGAGTTAAGAAAACATTTTTCATTGGTTCCACAAAAAACTGTGTTATTCACAGGTACTATTAGAGACAATATAAAGATGGGCAAAGAAGACGCAACTGATGAAGAGATCATCGAAGCACTAAAAATAGCTCAAGCTTATGATTTTGTAATGAAAAATAAAGAAGGACTAGATTATGAAATTTCTCAAGGTGGGAAAAATCTTTCAGGAGGTCAAAAACAAAGGCTTTCTATTGCAAGAGCTATAGTTAGAAGACCTGATTTCTATTTATTTGACGACAGTTTTTCTGCGCTTGATTTTAAAACGGACAAAATACTCAGGGAAGAGCTCAAAAAAGTTACTAAGAATTCAGGAGTATTAATAGTCGCACAAAGAATATCGACTATCATGGATGCAGAGACAATTGTAGTTTTGGACGATGGAGAAATTGTTGGAATGGGAAATCACAAAGAATTATTAAAAACTTGCGAAGTATATAGGGAAATCGCTCAGTCTCAGCTTGGAGAGGAGGCATTAAAAGATGAGTGAAGAAAACAATAAAACTGAAAGTAAAAGAAAATCTAGGGAAACAGTGCAACCTAGAGGCCAAGGTCAAGGAGGTAGATTTGCAACACTTGAAAAGCCAAAAGACTTTTCGGGGAGTGTAAAAAGACTTGCTGGCTATTTAAAGCCATATAAGTTCAAGATGATACTGGTCATAATCATGGCAATAGGTGCGACAGTATTTACAGTATTAAGTCCAAGTATTATTGGTAGAATTACAACTTCTTTATATAACTCAGTAAAGACAGGTGCGCCAATTGACTTTAACTTCATAAAGAATACTATCTTTGTGCTGATTGGCATATATTTAATAGCAGCCATATTTAGTTATTTTCAACAATTTTTAATGGCTGGCGTATCGCAGAGATTAGGATATGACTTAAGAAAACAAGCCAACGAGAAAATCCACAGACTACCATTAAAATACTTTGACTCGAAAACTGTTGGAGAAATTTTAAGCAGAGTCACAAATGACATAGATACGATCATCTCGACTATGCAACAATCAATCACACAACTGATAACATCTGCTTTAACCTTTATCGGAATCTTTGTAATGATGCTAATAATAAGCCCTATGCTTACATTGATTACACTGGTTACAATACCACTTAGCATATTGATCACAAAAAATATAGCAAAGAGATCTCAAGTGTATTTTTCAAAACAAGCAAATGCTTTGGGTGAATTAAATGGACATGTTGAGGAAAGCTACACTGGGCATGTAACAGTAAAAGCATATGGAAGAGAAAATCAATTCATTGAAGAATTCAATGAAATAAATGAAAGACTTTACAGCCACGCTTGGAAAGCACAATTTGTATCAGGCATAATCATGCCTTTGATGTCACTTGTAAACAATATCGGATATGTGTTTGTAGCGGTAGTAGGTGGCATATTTGTCTTGAGAGGAAATATAACAATAGGAGCAGTACAAGCCTTCATGCAGTACACAAGACAATTTACTCAACCGATTGTTCAAACTGCAGAAATCATAAACATCTTGCAATCAACAGTAGCTTCTGCTGAAAGAGTTTTTGAATTGCTGGATGAACAGGAAGAGGATGACGAAAGCCACAAAGTAGTTAAATTAGAAAATCCAAAAGGAGAAGTAGAATTTAAGAATGTAACATTTGGATATTCAAAAGACAAGCCTCTAATAAAAGACATGAACATACATGTATCTCCTGGGCAAACTGTTGCTATTGTAGGACCTACAGGTGCTGGTAAGACCACTATTGTAAACTTATTAATGAGATTTTATGAAATTGATGATGGTGCTATACTCATTGATGGTGTAAACACTAAAGAGATGAAAAGAGAAGAAGTTAGAAGACTCTTTTCAATGGTACTTCAAGACACATGGCTATTCAACGGTACAATCAAAGAAAACATTGCATATGGCAAAGAAAATGCAACTGACGAAGAGATAATAAGAGCTGCAAAACTAGCTCAAGCAGATCACTTTATCAGGACTCTGCCAAAGGGATATGACACTGTGTTAAATGAAGAAATATCGAATATTTCTCAAGGACAAAAACAACTATTGACAATAGCTAGGGCAATACTTGCAAATCCAACTATATTGATATTAGATGAAGCCACATCAAGTGTAGATACGAGAACTGAAATTTTAATTCAAAAGGGAATGGATGTATTGATGAAAGGAAGAACTAGCTTTGTAATAGCTCATAGACTTTCCACAATAAGAAATGCTGACATAATACTAGTGATGAATAACGGGCAAATAATAGAACAAGGTACGCATGAAGAATTGATGAAACTAAATGGATTCTATGCTGATCTTTACAATAGCCAATTTGCTGCATAAACGCTGAAATATTTCAGCGTTTATTTTTTCAGTTAAAAAGTTTAAATATTCAAAACATGGGTAAAATTGATTGAAAAGGAGGGGTTTTTTTGTATATAAAACGGTTTGTCTCATTTGCAGTAGTACTGATTTTTTTGCTTACCAGTGTGAATTTCTCATCAGCAGCACCACCACTTCAAGAGTTAGAAAGCTTAAGGCAACATCAAAAACAAATTTTAGATCCTGCAAAATCTCTATCCCAAAAACATGATGAAGCATTTGAAGATTCAGATGTAGTAAGAGTAGCAGTAGAACTAGAAAAAGAACCGATTATTTATTATGCTACTTTAAGCAAGAAAGATTTTAATAAATTAGATAAGAACTTAAAGAAACAAATCAAAGACGAGATTAAAGCTGAGCAAAAGGCACTAAAAGATTTGATGAAGCAAAATGGAATAAAATTTAAAGAACTAGAGAGCTTCACAAATGTTGTAAATGGCTTTAGCATCGAAACAACCTATGGAGAAGCCAAAGCAATCGAGAAATTAAACGATGTAAAAAAAGTAAGTCTAGTGAATGAATACGAAAGGCCAAAGCCAGAACTTGTGACAAGCAAAGATATTATAAATGCTAGAGAAGTTTGGGAGAATTTAGACTATAACGGAGAAGGGACAGTAATAGCAATCATTGACACAGGGGTTGATGCCAATCATAGAGATATGGTATTGTCAAACCCTGAAAAAGCTAAAATCCAGTACACAATCGATCTAACTGGTTTTCCAGGAACATTTAGAACTATAAAAGTTCCTTATGGATATAATTATATGGACAAAAACCAAGAAATCCTCGATTTAGGACCAGATGCTTCAGAGCACGGCATGCATGTAGCTGGAATAGCTGCAGCGAATGGCAATGAAGAAAATGGAGGGGTACAAGGAGTAGCGAAAGAAGCACAAATACTAGCTATGAAAGTATTCGGGAATAATCCAGCACTTTCAACCACCTATGGCGATATAATTGTAAAAGCTATAGATGATTCAGTAGCACTTGGAGCAGATGTAATAAACATGAGTTTGGGCTCGACAGCTTCATTTGTTGATGAAGAAGATCTAGAGCAAGTTGCAATAAAAAATGCTGTAGAAAACGGAGTAGTATGTGCAGTATCTGCTGGCAACTCAGCAAGATTTGGAAACGGCTGGGATGATCCATATACTTCAAATCCAGACATAGGTGTTGTTGGCTCTCCTGGATTGGCATATGATTCACTTCAAGTAGCTTCCATAGAAAACACTCATCAGATGTCTAGGACTTTGACTTATATAGAAAATGGATTAGAAAATTATATAGCTATGGCTGTAGCTGGTAAATTTGATCCAATCGATTATTATGATGGATCGGTAGAATATGTAGATGGAGGTTCAGGAGACCCTAGTAAGTAAGAATTCAAAATTTTAGTGATAAAGACATTTCTTATAATTTGAAAGGAACAGTCCAGACTGATTTAGCAGATGCTGATTATAATTATTTAGAATCTCAAGGTGTATATATAGCTGATACCGTTGAAGAAAACGGGCCAAATGGTTATTGGACTGGAGAGTTTCCTATCGCATTCAGTCAAGATATAGTCAATGTTCCTGCGAATGGTCATAATGATGTGCTAGTTACTATCGATTTATCCAAAGCTGTAGACTGGTTCTACAATGTACCACTAGAGTATATATTCCCCAATGGGACATTTATAGAAGGATTTATTACATTTAACGATGTAGCAGATGAAAATCCGAGCTTAAGCATTCCGTACATGGGATTTTTTGGCGAATGGGATAAAGCACCTATATTAGATGACAGCATTTATGATATAGAAGGGAATCCATTTTATGGAGTGACAGCTTTAGCATGGTTAAACGAAATAGATGAAACTTATTATTTTCTTGGTTTTGATGCATTGGGAAATATTGATGAAAATAATATTTCATTCTCTCCAAATAACGATGGTGTATATGATACAGTAGTTCCAATATTGAGCTTTTTAAGAAATGCAAAAGACTTTGAGATAAATATTCTTGATGAAGAAATGAATGTAGTTCGTGAATTAGCAAAGCAGACTAATTTAAGGAAAAACTATTATGATGCAAGTGACCCATATTTTACATCCTATGGCGACTGGGGTTGGGATGGTACAATAAACAACAAATTATCAAAAGATGGACAGTATTATTATGAAATAAAAGCAAAAGTGGACTATCCAAATGCTGATTGGCAAGTTTATACTTTTCCAGTGAAACTGGACAACACAAAACCAGTAATAGAAGATGTAGTGTATGATGAAACTGAGAATAAACTTACTGTAACAGCAAATGACAATGGCAATCAGATATTCATTTATGAACTATATACAAAAGGCCAGCTGGTTAGCCAATCACTGGATGGAGTATTTGACTTAACAGACGTACCATATGGCATGAAGTCAGAGGTTTTAGTGGTTGATTTTGCAAACAACTACACAGTTAAATCATTAGAAAAGGTATTTAAAGGCGTAAATCCTCCAAAGAAAGATAAAGGCACTCCTCAAGAACCACAAGTGCCTGAAATGCCTGAAATTCCAGAAGAATTTAAATACGAAGAGCCTCTAATGCCAGTAGAGAATGACACAACTATACCAACAGTAATGGTTAAAACACCAGCTTTCTTTGACCTGTTGAAAAGCAATAAAGTAACTCTATCAGGATATGTTAAAGATGAATCCAATATTGATTATCTAAAAGTCCAAGGGAACCCTGTTAATTTAGTTTGGGATGAAGCACATAATCAATGGAATTTTAGTATAGAGCTATTGTTGAAAGATGGCTTCCACTCTATAAATGTTGAAGCGCTTGATGGTGCCGGCAACCTGATCAACTTCGCACACAAGATATTTATAGACACCACTGCTCCAACTATTGAATTGATTGAGGCTATTCCTAGTCAAACAAAGGCTGATACTATAACCATAAGAGCTAGAGTTAAAGATAATCTTCCAAGCTTAAAGGTTTATTTAAATCAAAACATACTCACAAACATATCTCCAGATTGGTCGTATTTTGATGAATTAGATTCAGCTGAGTATATTGTTGAATATGAACTTAAACTAAATAAAGGAAAAAACGATATAGTTATTGAAGCAGTGGATGATGCGGGGAATAAAACGATAAGAGAATATAAAATAAATAAGCATTAGATATTAAAACAAACCTCAGGGCTAACCTGAGGTTTGTTTTATAAAACTGATATTATGAAATTAATTAATCCTCCTAATATAATCAAAATAGCGCTGTTGACTTTAAACCTTGTCATCAGGATAAGACTTACCAAAAATATGGCTACAGTAACGGGATTAAAAAGGGAAGCAATCCCAAGATTTATGCTTACAAAAGCCATCATTACCAAAGAAGCAATATTCACGCCATCTAGTATGCTTGAAAAATACACTGAATTTCTTAGCGTTTGAATGTGGGGCTTTATTAAATAAACCACCACAAACGCAGGCAAGAAGATTCCTATAGTTGCCAATATTGCACCAGGGAAACTTCCCAACAAATACCCTATAAAAGTTGCAGTGGTAAAAACAGGACCTGGTGTGAATTGTCCTACAGCAACAGCATCAAGCAATTGTGTAGTTGTAAGCAAAGCCCTTTTTTCTACAAACTCGGACTCTAAGAAAGCCAACAATACATATCCGCTTCCATATAAGAATGCGCCGATTTTTAAAAATACAAAAAATATCATCGGCAAAGATATGCTAAACAGCTTGTCCTTTAGTCTTGTTCTGTTGTCATACAACATCATGAGAATCCCAATAGTTAATATTAGACCTATTTCAGCTAAACCAAGATAATAAAATAGCGCTGCGATCAATCCAAATACTATTTTCTTCCTGGAATCAACGACGGTTCTAAACAGTCTATAAAGAGCGGTTAAGATGATTGCCATGATTACGGGCTTTATTCCGTCTAATATTGCGCCAACTTGTGGTAGAGTCCCATAATTTACATAAAAAGTTGCAAATAACAACACTATAAGCATTGCAGGAAGTATAAAAGAAACCCCTGCATTTATAAGACCTAAAACACCTCCATGCTCATATCCAACCATTATTACCATTTCAGTGGAATTAGGTCCTGGAATCAAGTTAGTAGCCCCAAAGAAATCCATAAATTTTTCTCTATCAAGCCATTTTTTCTTAGTGACAGCTTCTTCCTCAAGCATGGCGATATGAGCTGCTGGTCCACCGAAAGCCAAGAAACCCAATTTGAGAAACGTTTTAGTTATATCTAACTGTCTTCTATTTTTTTCCTGCTTTGATAAAAGATCATATTCCTTATTTTCCATATATTCACCTCAATCAATATATACCAAAATTGCTGTGGCAATAACAAAATAATTCATAAAATCTATGTAAAATTTATTTTTAGTAACACATGTTACGCATATTTTTTTAAAAAAAGGGTATTATATAAGCATAAAGAATTAGGAGGGGTAATATGGATATGTTTTGTTTTCAATGTCAAGAAACATCAAAGGGAACTGGATGCACGAAAGTAGGAGTTTGTGGAAAGACCAGCGAAGTTGCAAACCTTCAAGACCTTATGATATATGCGTTAAAAGGGATTTCTCAATTAGCTACTAAGGCGGATGAAATAGGTTTAGAAATTGAAGGTCTCGATAGATTTATAGTAGATGGATTGTTTATGACAATAACAAATGCTAACTTTGATCGAGAAAGATTTTTAAAAAAGATTAGAGAAGCTCTATTGAAAAGAGAGGAAATCGAGAGAGCGCTTTTGGAAAAAGGCGTTGATTTAAGCAATTTATCGGATTATGCTAAATTTAGAGTAAATACTGATGAAGACATAATATACAAAGCAACTTCAGACGAAGTGGGCGTACTTAGCACAAAAGACGAAGATGTAAGATCTCTTAGAGAGTTAATAACTTATGGAGTTAAAGGCATGGCGGCATACTATGAGCATGCACACAATCTAGGTTTTGAAAATAAGGACATACCTAAATTCATGAGAAAAGCGTTGAGTATGATAACAGATGATAGTTTAACAGTAGACGATCTAGTGAAACTCACTTTAGAAACAGGAGAATATGGAGTTAAGACTATGGCTTTATTAGATGAAGCCAATACAACTACCTATGGGAACCCTGAAATAACAGAAGTAAATATAGGTGTGAGAAATAATCCGGCTATACTTGTATCAGGCCATGACTTAAAAGATTTAGAGGAATTGCTAATTCAAACTCAAGGAACTGGAGTAGATGTATATACTCATAGTGAAATGCTTCCAGCAAACTATTATCCCGCATTTAAAAAGTACGATAATTTTGTTGGGAATTACGGCAATGCTTGGTGGAAGCAAAATGAAGAATTTGAAAAATTCAATGGCCCTATACTATTTACTACAAACTGTATAACTCCACCTAAAGAATCATATAAGGACAGAGTATATACAACAGGCAGCTCTGGATATCCAGGATTTAAACATATTCCAGACAGAAAAGGTGGGAAGCCAAAAGATTTCAGTGAAATAATAGAACATGCAAAAAGACTTCCTGCACCTACTGAAATAGAAACAGGAAAAATAGTGGGTGGCTTTGCACATGCACAAGTATTCGCTCTTGCAGATAAAATCGTAGAAGCAGTCAAAAATGGAGATATTAAGAAATTCTTTGTAATGGCAGGTTGCGACGGTAGAATGAAAAGCAGAAACTACTACACTGATTTTGCGCAAGCACTTCCTAAAGACACAGTCATACTTACCGCAGGATGCGCTAAATACAGATACAACAAGTTAAACTTAGGCGATATAAATGGAATACCAAGAGTATTAGATGCAGGTCAATGCAATGACAGTTATTCATTAGCTCTTATAGCACTTAAGTTAAAGGAAATATTTGAACTAAACGATATTAATGAATTGCCTATTGCATACAATATCGCATGGTATGAACAAAAAGCTGTAATAGTGCTGCTCGCATTATTGAGTTTAGGTGTTAAAAACATTCACTTAGGACCAACCTTACCTGCATTTTTATCACCAAATGTAGCGAAAGTGCTAGTAGACAATTTTGGCATTGGCACAATAAAAGATGTAGAAAGCGACTTAGAATACTTTCTAGCTTAACAATAAAAGAACCGATAATTTGTATCGGTTCTTTAATTTATGTGGTTAACTTTATCCAGTATGGGCATATATTAAATGCATCTAAAATTTTAAGGAGGTAGGTTTATGTATAAAAGTAAAAGATTAATTGGATTGTTGTCCGCTTTAGCTCTTGTATTATCTATTTTTACATTTCCGGTTAGTTCAAATGCAGCAGGGGAAACAATAAAGATTACAGTACTGGGAACAACTGACTTACATGCGAACATATACAACTACTCATATGAAGATGGCAAGGATTTAGACAACCTAGGAATGACTAAAGTATATTCCGTAGTCAAACAAGTAAGGGAAGAAAATCCCAACACTTTGTTAATAGACAACGGTGACACAATTCAAGGCACTATTTTATCTGACGACTTATACAACAACGATTTAAGCTTAAAAAATCCAGTAATAGATGTAATGAATTTCATGGGATACGATGCTATGGTATTAGGAAACCACGAATTCAATTTTGGTTTAGAATTGATTTCTAAACTTAAAGATGAAGCGGAATTTCCCATTTTGGCTGCAAATGTTAAAAACAAAGCTGATTCCTCCAATTTTGCAACTCCTTATATAATAAAAGAAGTTGATGGAGTAAAAATCGGCATACTTGGTTTCACAAATCCAAACATTCCAAAGTGGGATGGGCCAAAAGTAACTAATTTAGAATTCTCAAAACCAGTTGATACAGCTGGAAAGTACATTGAAGAGATGAAACAGCAAGGTGTTGACATCATTATAGTTTCAACCCATACAGGATTGGAAGAAGAATACGCTTCTACTGGCGACGGCGCTATGGAATTGATCGAGAAATACCCTGAAATAGACGCTGTATTAACAGGACATGCCCATGTTACTCAAAACACACTAGTAAACGATACTTTAGTGGGAGCCGCAAAAAATGCCGGCGCTGAAGTAGTGAGATTCGATTTTGAAGTAAAGGAAGAAAATGGCGAGTTTGTAATAGTTGATAAGAATGTGAATGTGATAAGTGTTAAAGACTACAAGGCTGATGAAGAATTAATAAACTATGCCAAACCTTATCATGAAAGAACATTGCAATTTTTAAAAGAAGTCATTGGCACTGTAACTCAAGATTTCGCACCTCCATCAGAAATTCCTGGGATACCAGAGGCTCAAATTAGAGATACTGCAGTTATTGACTTAATAAACAATGTTCAATTGGAAGCTACAGGAGCTGATATTGCAGCTGCTGCGTTATTCAGCCAAAATTCCAATTTAAGAAAAGGCAATGTCACATACGCAAATATATTTGAGATATACAAGTATCCAAACACTTTGGTTGGAATAGAAATAACTGGCAAGGAATTAAAAGATTATATGGAATGGTCCGCTTCTTATTACAACACCTTTAAGCCTGGAGATATCAATATAAGTTTTAATCCAAACATAAGAGGTTATAATTACGACATGTTCCAAGGCGTGGACTATAAAGTGGATATAAGTAAACCAGTCGGTCAGAGGATTGTTGATTTAAAATTCAATGGCAAGACAGTAAAAGATACAGACAAATTTAAATTGGCAATAAATAATTACAGATATGGCGGACTTAAGAGCATGGGAATCATCAGTGGAGAACCATACTTTGAATCAGATCCAAAATCTTTGAGAAGCTATATTGCGGATTATATAAGAGAAAATTCTCCACTTGAACCTAAAGTAGACAATAACTGGGAGATAATCGGAGCTGATTTGAACCATCCTCTCAGACCTTATTTAATTGAAGAAATCAAAGCAGGCAGATTGTCACTGCCAGTATCGGAAGATGGAAGGAGCTTCAACTCAGCAGCTATAAATGCAGATGATATGATTAAAAAAGGATTGATACCTGATGAAGTATTAAAAGAATATGGAATTGAAGTAGAACCATACGAACCTGAAGAGCCACAAAATCCAACAGAACCAGAAGAACCACAACAACCTCAAAATGAAATTTATGTAGTTAAATCGGGAGATACACTTTACAAAATAGGTCAAAAAACAGGAGTGGACTGGAAAAAGATAGCTGAATTAAACGAATTGTCAAATCCAAATTTAATCTATCCAAATCAAAAGTTATTGATACCAACTTCGGCTGATGATACTGAAGTAGATGAAATAACTTATACTGTTAAATCAGGCGATACGCTTTCAGAGATTGCACTTAAATATGGAGTAGACTGGAAAGAATTAGCAAAATACAATAATTTAGCTAATCCAAACCTAATTTACCCAAATCAAAAGTTGATAATAAAAAAATAATCACTAAAAAGTCTATAAAATGTTATGATCTTTTCTTTGACAGTTAAATAAAACAAAAAACCTGATATCCATTGGGAACAATGGGTTTCAGGTTTTAAATTTAAGTAAAAAGATGCACAATGTTATTGGCTTAATTAGGAGGATCTCAAAAAAAGTCCTAGCAAAACAGAACTAAAGGCATAACCTCTATAACATTTTGTTGTAGACGTTATGCCTTTTTGTTGTAAAAAAATATATAATAATTAATGAAGGTCATCTTAATGTTAGAGCTGCAATAAGATTAATTTCCAAACTAAGTAATACAGTGCCCATGGCAATAAAAAAATGAAGACAAGTTGGTGATTTTTAAGGAATAAAAAGTGCTACTACAAGAGATCTTCCTTGTGGAATATTATTAGCTGACGGCCTTTTCTCTTGGCACTGGATTCTTAGTGTAGGTTGGAGAGAATATTCTAATAATGGTGGCATTATATGCGCATAATGGATGACTGGTATGATACAGTAAATAGATATTATAAACTCAATACTGGTTCAACATGGATATCTGCTACAGAATACTGGGCAAATTAGTTATAAATATTCCAATGTTATTATAGGATTGCTTTTAATATGATGTGGCAAAGCTTGTTTTTACCGTGGCTTACGGTTTGTTAAGGACAGTGGCTAGTGGTTACCATGCACGTACACAGTGAAATTCTTTCGATTGTGCTGATTGTAGCTGTTATATGTGCGCTAAAGTGACTGTAATGGAGTGATTTGACATGTGCATTTGTGATATTATTTGCTTGCATTGTATTTTTTAGCTCTCGTAGAGGACCAGAATAAGCCACTGGACGAAATAGAACAAAAGGTTTATAAAAAACGATCTTGATTAATCTTGCTTTTACTCTCAGTTCTGACTATACTATCTATTAAGGTTTATTAAGGCAGGATAAAGGCAGATAGCGAATTATATTGCTATATCAATTTCAGTATCATGTATTATGTTGATATTGGGGAAAGTAAAACATTGAATAGCATAATTAAAGATTATTGATTAAGGAATTTCCACAATAGTTGAAAAAGCTATGGAACAAGAGTGACCTTTTAATTCATTAAAAATGGAAAGCAAATTCCAATAAGTTCGTTACAATGGTAAATTATGTTATGCGAACTGAAATACTTGATTTTTGAAAAAGATAATCAGCTTATTACTTCACAATATATCTTGATGATGATAGCTAAAATTGTTAATTAATAATTTCAAAGAATAATGAGGAGGAACTATGAAACAAAAAAGAAGTGTATATGCAATTATTGAGATCATTATTTTAGCAGTGATCGCGTTGTTAGCATTTACAGTTTTGAATACTGAAAATCTATTTGGGTGGGTAGCACATAATTGGGAATTCTATTTTATTTTAGTGGGGATTGTTCTATTTCTTCTTTTCTTAAATAAACAATTAGTTTCAGCATTTATGACCACTGGGATCGTCGTTGGAGTTTTTATTGGAAACTATCTGGGGAAAATAATAAAAGGAATCAATGAAGCGAAGATTATTGAAGGAATGAAAGCGGAAGAGGTATATAGACTTCATCATAATCCAGGATTTGAAATTTGGATTAGCATAATTTTTTTATTTATTATAATTGGAATTATTGTGCAGATTACTTATAATAGGAGAACTGTAAAATAGTAGATACAAACTTATATAATGGGTTTGGGAGCATAAATAGAAACTTAAAAACTTTGTTTGAAGGACAGTCAACTTGAAGTATTATAACTCTGATTATTTGGCTAAGGGAAAAGTTACATTAATATTTAGTAAAAATTAGCATTTCATTATTCTCCCATAAAAGATTAAAAATTCAGCAGTATTTGGCTTAATACATTGTAATAGCCATTTAAAGTTTCCTGCGAATTAAAGTATGCTTCTACAATAGTGATATGAGATAATACATTTGTGACTTGTGACAAGAGAAATAAAAAAGAAAAGCCTCTGATATAATGTTATTTGTGAAAACAAAAAAATCTGGGAGATCCTTTCTTATGAAAACAATTATGATGGATTAGGGAATCAAATAAAAAATAATACCATCCTCCATTATAAGGGAAGCTGTATTATTTTTTATTTGATTTAAGCTATATTTAACCTGTAATTCTATAGGCATAGAGAGAATGAAAATCTCCATCCGCTTTAGCCATTGCAGCTTCTAAGTCAGATGCAAAATATATAGCGCCACTTGCAAATCCTAGTGATAATAAGTATGCGGAAAGAGCACCACCAAAAGGACCAGCCATAACAACAATAATAGCTTCTATTATAACTGACAATGTTTGAAATCCATAAGCAGTTGATATTTTACTCTCTAATGAACGTATTGCAGATACGTCTGACTCGTAAGCACTACGTAAGCTGCTTGGAGTAGAATTTGTATATACTCCTATAGATGTATATGGTAAATTTATATTTCCATCTTTGTAATAACTAATGCCATTTGAATCAATATCATAAGAATAGCCAGACTTTGTAGTGACTGATCTTATAGTTGAGTAAGGAGTAATTTCTGATGATAAGGCTGATTTATCAATAGGATTTTGAATTGTTTCCATTGATTTAGCCTTTTCTTTTGTTTGACCAATATCGATTACTTTTTTCTCAATTACTTTATCTGTGTTTAACTCTTTGATAGTTGCTGTAACAATATCTTTTTGTTTTAAATATACAAATTCGTACACTTTACCATCTTTAATTTGGGTAACAATATTTTCTTTACTAGTCTGTTTAACTAAGATTTGTTCACCGTTGATTGTGACAATGCTCCCTGTTCCAGCAAAAGCATTTACACTTGGTAAAACAGTCATGGAAAGAAACGTCAGCAATAATAAGAAAGCCATTTTTTTAAGATGTTTTTTCACAAAAAATCCCCCATTCGTTATTGTTATGATATAATTATTATAGTGTTAATAATGATGATATAATTATATCAATAATGATGATATTTTACAACTATTTAAATGGGAGGTGTTTTTATGCTATATTTACCTTTTGCCATGATTGCTCTTATTATCTTAAATTCTGTATTATTGATCTATAAATTTAAAAATGATGAGAATCCGAATAAATTATATATTATAATTTTTATTGTGGTAACTATTGCTTTAATTATATTAAATATATATATGATTGTACGTCTTATAAATTTAGGATATAAGTTATAGATTCTAATTCGATTTGCAAACAATCAAGAGATTATTTTTAGAATTTATATGTTTGAACTTAGCAAATTAAATATAATGAATATATAGAGTAATCTAATAAACAACTAATTTGAGAAATTAGAAGGTAAACTAAAAAATGAAATAAACATATACGAGGGCACCGAAAAAGTCATAGCAAAACAGAACTAAAGCCATAAATCTTACAACAATTGTTTTAAGATTTATGGCTTTAGTTCTATAAAACATATATACTATAGATTATGAACATAATTAAAGAAAAAACAAAACAATAAAAGTTAAATTATTACAATTTTTATTAAATTTTTATTAAGCGTAGCCTAACTATTTAAAATGGAATTTAAGTTGAAATAAAAGAAATAAAAAAGGGTAGACTATCCTCTTGGTAAAATTGATGCTTAAAAATTTTGATATAACTTAGTTTAAGCTGTTCTTCTTACCGTTAAAGAATTTTTCATGTTTACATGGACATAAAGAATCATCTTTAGAAGTTATAAAAGGGCAGCAAAATTATTGTTTAATATATGAATCAAAATATTGTTTGCCATATTTATGCATTACTAATCCAGCATCGCATATTACATTACCTGTTGATGTTAAGTTTTTAGGTTTTGTTCCACGTTTATTTAATGTAATTAAGGCATGGCCTTTAATGGTATTACGAATAAAATCATGAATATCTGAAAAACCCAGTATGAAGGTAAAGGCTTAAGAATATTGAAACCACAAAGCTGAGCATTGATTAGATTATTTTCTAGAAAATCTTTAAGGTCAGTAATTTGTGCAAACTTTTCACATTTCATGACAATGAAAGTTCTAAAAAGAGCATGACGTGAAAATTTGTTAGGATCAAATTTTGAAGTCACCATATCGGGTAAAGAAGATAGATCAAGATTATCGAAGATTTTGTATAAAAATTGATAAGCTTTTGAGAAGTAAAAAGTTCAATTATGTTAAAGATCTCTTGACGTTGGCACATATAGATTTTCTCCTTATCGTTTTTTTATTATGTGTGATTATATAGTATAATTCTAGAAAAAGTGAGGAAATCCTATGATATATATTTGAGTTATAAAAGAAATTTAGCCCTAAGGCCTTAGAATTATGCTAAAGGCTATATAATAATTAATGAAGGTCATCTTAATGTTAGAGCTGCAATAAGATTAATTTCAAAACTAAGTGATACAGTGCCCATGGCAATAAAAAAATGAAGACAAGTTGGTGATTTTTAAGGAATAAAAGGTGCTACTTCAAGCGATCGTCCTTGTGGTATAAAATGTGGCTATGAAGATAGTGTAAAGCAGTCTATGTAAAAATAAAATAAAAAATTATAGGAGGACAAAAATATGAAAAAGTATGAGTATAAATTTATGAAATTTTCATCTAAACTAGGGTTCGACTTTGATAGCAAATGCGATGAGCTTGAAAGACAATGGAACGAACTAGGAAACCAGGGTTGGATGTTCTGTAAAGAAGGTAATGGTTTTATTATTTTTATTCGAGAAGTAAACAACTCAGATATATGATTCACTTTTTGAGTACTCTCTATGTCTGCTACTGCCTTTGCTGAGGATGACACAGAAGTACATCGAAGATGGTATAAAAATTAATGGGTTTTTAAGCAATTTTTTGCGTATTGTATTGGCTTTTTTGTAGTGAGCAAAAACTTAAAACAAAAATGGTTTGTTATTTAAAATGTTTGTAATGAAACTTCAAATATGAGGTAATAATATATGAAAAGAACGCAAATACAAGTGGGTTTTATTTTGTATTACTTGGGTATATTATTAAAATAAATAATTTCAGGAGGAAAGATCATGACAGATTGGCTTTTAAAGAAAGTGCTAAAAGGTAACAACAACTATCAAGATCCTTTTGTAAGACAGAGAGTAGGTTATCTTGCGGGACTTGTAGGAGTGGTCATAAATGTTATGCTGTCGGTTATCAAGATAATCATTGGATTAATAATATCTTCGATAAGCGTACTAGCAGATGGTGTAAATAACCTTGCCGATTCAGCTTCTTCTATAACTACATTGATAGGTTTTAAAATATCAAATTCACCTGCTGACAAAGAGCATCCATATGGTCATGGCAGAGTAGAATACATAGCGGCATTGATTGTATCATTTATGGTCATATTGGTCGGACTTCAATTCACTACTTCTTCAATAGACAGAATCAGGAATCCTAAACCTGTTGAATTTGAAATCATTACATTTACTATACTGATTATTTCAATATTTTCGAAAGTATGGCTTTCTATATTCAACAAGAAATTGGGTGAAAAAATAAATTCGACTGGGTTAAAAGCTACCGCCGCTGATGCTTTAGGCGATGTACTCATCACAAGTGTGGTTGTATTGTCCATTGTGTTGTCCCAAGTCACTACATTTCCAATTGATGGAATTGTAGGTCTTATAGTTTCTTTCTTTATCATTTACCAAGGCATTGGGCTTATAAAATACACAATAGGCCCATTAATTGGAGAAGCGCCTTCTCGTGAAATGGTTGAGAGCATATATGAAGATTTAAAAAAATATGATTACATTACTGGAGCTCATGATCTTTTGATCCATTCATATGGAGAAGGCAAATACATGGGTACAGTAGATGTTGAATTTCCCGGAGATATAGATGTAATAACAATACACAATGTAATTGACAAAGCAGAAAGAGAATTAGGAGAGAAGTACAATATTTCTCTAGTTATTCACATGGATCCGCTCGAAAAAGAGACTAAAGAAAGATATGAGCTGAGAAAAAATGTAAAAGACATAATCAAAAAAGACGATAGAGTCGAATCCATGCATGACTTTAGGGTCTTAGAAGATGAAAATGGAAAGTACATTGAACTACATGTGGTTATTAATGGAGAAAAAGTTGACAAGGAAGAAATAGCTGAAAAGATCAAAGAGGAAATTGAAAAAAGTATAGAAACTGTATCAAATGGTCTTAGGGCCAAAGTTATAATAGATGTTGACTTTGATGGAACGAGGGGATAATTTTGACAGAAACAAATCTAGTAAAAAGATTTGCAGAATATATAAGATCAGGTGAAAAAGAAGAGAATGATTTAAAACTAGGACTGGAAATAGAACATTTTGTGGTATATAAAGATGATTTGAGAACAGTCTCATACTATGGAGAAGATGGTGTAGAATCGAGCCTGGAAGAATTCTCTAAAAATGCCAAAAATATCGTTAAAGAAAATGGACATATAATAGAAGTGGATAAAGACGATTATTATATCACATTGGAGCCTGGGAGCCAGCTTGAGATAAGTATTGAAAAGAACAATTCTATTATGAGAATTGAACAAATTTATAAAGACTTTGTAAATGAGTTTTTGCCAATTCTCACAGAGAAAAATCAAACTTTAATAAACTTAGGATATCATCCTGTCACAAGGATAGATGAAATAAAGTTAATTCCCAAGGAAAGATACAATATAATGTATGATTATTTCAACTCAAAGGGAAAGTACGCACACAATATGATGAAAGGCACAGCGGCAACTCAAGTTTCTATAGATTATACAGATGAAGCTGACTATGCTAAAAAAATGAGAGTTAGCAATGCGCTCTCACCGATATTGTTTGCAATCTTTGAAAATGCATTTATATTTGAAGGAAAGCCAACGGAAAACCACTGTACTCGCGCTTTGATTTGGGAAAATTGCGATGATGATAGGACGGGCATTGTAGTTGGAAGTCTAGATGACGACTTTAAGTATCAAGATTATGCAAATTACATTTTAAATAGACCTCCCATATTTACAGTAAG
This sequence comes from Tissierellaceae bacterium, assembly GCA_018434075.1. Classification (GTDB taxonomy): domain Bacteria; phylum Bacillota; class Clostridia; order Tissierellales; family Tissierellaceae; genus Soehngenia. The sequence continues at coordinate 28,475 of JAHDQA010000036.1, read as the reverse complement.
AAATGGAGAAATCATAAAGACTTTAGATAAAAAGACGCTTGAGATAATAGATGAAGACAACTTGACATATGATGAAATAAAGCATATTTTTAGCATGTTTTTTCCTGATGTGAGAACGAAAACCTATATCGAGATAAGAATGATGGATTCAGTGCCGTTTGAGCTTGCTCTAAGCACTTTGGCATTGATAAAAGGATTGTTCTACAATCAGAGAAACTTAGACTACCTATATGAAAAACTTAAAAAAATCAGCTTGAAAGAAGTGGAAAAAGCCAAAGAAGAGATCATAAAAAATGGCCTTTTCAGCACATATGGCGAATACAAAATCATAGATATAGCGAAAGGATTATTGAAGTTAGCCTATGATGGACTTGACGAAAGCGAAAGAATATATTTAGAGCCACTTAATAATTTGTGTTATAATGAGCTTAATCCATATGAGAAGACAAAAAGGCTTTATGAAAATTCAAATAAATTAGACGCTTTAAGGTGGGCTATAGTAAAGGGTGACGCAGTATGACTGGAGAAGATATAAACAAGAGTTTTATCGAAATGGTATGTAGAGATAAGGATTCTTATGAAAAGGATTACCATTTGACAGCTGAAAGAGTTAGGAATTCGTCAGCAATATACAAGGGTAAACCCGTTCCTTTCACTTACAATCCTATGTTCTATTCAGAATCAGAAGAAGTGGAAATAAAAAAAATCATGGAATACATGATGCAAATTTGTGATAAAGTAACTGATGAATATATCAAAAATCCTGAATTTAGAAAGAGATTTTTGTTCCCAAAAGAGATCGAAGAGCTTATTCTTTTAGAAAACCCCTATGGTGTAAATATTCCCATAGCTAGATTTGACATGTTTTACAAAGATGAGGACAATTTCAAATTCTGCGAGTTAAACACAGACGGCTCATCGGCTATGAACGAAGACAACACTATAGGCAGAATATTGCTCGAATCAAAAGCCATGAAAGACTTTAAAAATGGGTATGAATTGATAAATAGGGAATTGATAGACAAATGGGTAGATGAGAGCTTAAAATTATATGAGAAATCCAAATTTAGAGAAGGAAATCCAAATGTGGCAATAGTCGATTTTAAAGAGAGTGCCACAACTTATGAATTCATAGAGTTTAAAAAAGCCTATGAAAGACGCGGATTAAAAGCTTTCATAGTAGACCCAAGGGATATAGTATATTGTGATAATAAACTATACTACGAAAACACGAGAATAGATTTAATATACAGGAGAATTGTCACATTTGAATTGATTGAAAAATTCAATGAGGCAGAGGAATTTATAAAGGCATATCGAGATGGAAATGTGGTAACGATAGGCTCGTTAAGAAGCCAAGTCGCGCACAATAAGATATTTTTTAAGGTATTGCATGACGCGGACATGAAATTTTTGTTGAATGAAACTGAAATGAAATTTATTAAAAAACATATACCTTATACTGACATATTTGGTGGAGATGAGGATGTATTTAAAGAAGTGCTAGCAAATAAAGACAAGTACGTCATAAAGCCAATGGATATGAATGCTTCGCAGGGCGTAAGCATAGGAAGGGATCTAGACGAATTGTCTTGGGGAAAAAATTTAGAAAAAGCTTTCGATAAAAATTATATCTACCAGGAATTTGTAGAACCTTACGAAAGAGAATTCTTAGTCTATGAAAGTGGATTGAAAAGTAAAACTTTAAAGTATTTAGTTGGTGTTTTTTTATACAATAGAAAATATGCAGGAATGTATACAAGAGTGAGCGAGAATAATTTAATTTCAGGCGTAAAAGACTATTACACCGCCGCGAATGTAATTGCAAAAAAAGTCAGGTGAGTAGAATGAAACAGATATTTAATAATGATTGGCAGAATTTATTAGAGGAAGAGTTTGAAAAAGATTATTATATTAAACTGAGAAAAATCTTAATAGAAGAATACCGCAATTACACAGTATACCCTGATATGTACAGCATTTTCAACGCACTACACTATACAGCCTACAAAGACGTCAAAGTTGTCATTTTAGGGCAAGACCCATATCATGGAGAAAATCAAGCTCACGGATTGAGCTTTAGCGTTAAAAAAGGAGTACCCATACCTCCATCGCTGATGAACATATATAAAGAACTTAAATCTGATTTAGGATATGAGATACCCAATCATGGAAACCTTGAAAAATGGGCAAGAGAAGGAGTTCTTTTATTAAACACTGTTTTAACTGTGCGAAAGGGGCAGCCTAATTCGCATAAAGGACTGGGCTGGGAAATATTCACAGATAGGGTCATTCAAATTATAAATGATAAGCAAACTCCTGTCGTGTTTTTACTCTGGGGCAACAATGCCATATCAAAACAGAGCCTGATTACAAATAAAAATCACTTGATTATAAAATCGCCTCACCCAAGTCCTTTTTCAGCAGCAAGAGGATTCTTTGGATCAAGACCTTTTTCAAAGACAAATGATTTTTTAATGAAGAATGGGCTAGAACCCATAGACTGGGAAATTGAAAAAGTATAGAACATTTAGGAGGAACAAATGATAAATTTTGCAGTAAGAGAAGAAAAAATATTAATTGACCAAATTCCAGCACTTGTACTTAAACCAGAATCAATAAGAAACGACATTCCGACGATAATCTTTTATCATGGATTTGCTTCAAGCAAAGATAATCAAAGATTTAGAGCGCAAATTTTAGCATCCCTAGGTTATCAAGTGATAGTACCCGACTGTCTATATCATGGCGATAGAGGAAAGATAGATTATGAAAAGGAAGTTTACGAAGGGGTTTTTTGGAGAATAGTATTGAATAACATTGAAGAATATGACATCATTAAAGAATATTCAATAGATAAATTGGGTGCAGATCCGAACAGAATGGCGGTCATGGGGCATTCAATGGGAGGATTTACATCAAGTGGAATATTTGCAAAAGATAGAGAGCTAAAAACAGCTATAATTGTAAACGGCTCTTGCAATTACTCTGAAAGCAATCAAATGTTTAAAAAAGCTCTACATATTGAAGACGATGAGAAATTTGCAGAAGTAGAACGGGATATAGAAAAAAACGATCCAGCTAGAAATATAGAAAACCTTTTGGATAGGCCTCTCCTTTTGCTGCATGGAGAAGCAGATAGCGTAGTGGACATAAATCCTCAAAGAAAATTTTATGAAAAAGCAAAAGAGCTATACAAAAATAAAGAGCTAATAGAATTTATAAGTTACCCTAGGCTTAATCATCACTTCACAGTTAATATGCTCGAGAAATCAGCAGAATGGCTAGAATTATTTATATAATAAACTTGTAAAATAAAAATAAATGCAACGCTAAAAAAAGAGGAATGAGAATTGTAAACTTCCTCTTTTTTGTTTTATGAGAAAAATGTTTCATTCCCAAAATTCCACCTAATGAACCGCCAACAAAGCCCACAAATAAAAGCCTATTTTCACTAACTCTCCATTTGTTTGTTTTTGATAGTTTCTTATCTTTGCCAAATAGATAAAAAGCATATATATTTACAGCGATGATATAGATCAATAAAGCATAAAAATAATTTGACAAATTGTTCACACTCCACAGAATTTTATAAAAATTTAATCAATTGTTGTTTTTTTACATTGACAAGTATCAAAATTTATTATAGTGTAAATTTAAAATATTAGCAAATTTAGGTGGGTGCAATGGAATATAAATTTGATCTAGACAAAAATGAAATTTCAGTAAAAGAATTCAAAGCTTTTCTATCGGAAATCAAAAAGAACAATGGTGCTCTTATGCCAGCTTTACAAAGAGCTCAAGAACTTTTCAACTATCTTCCAAAGGAAGTTTTAAAAATAATTAGCGACGAGTTGAATATACCTCTGGCAGAGATTTACGGAGTGGCAACTTTTTATTCTCAATTCTCGTTTATACCGAAGGGTGAAAACCAAATAAATGTATGCCTAGGCACCGCTTGCTATGTAAAAGGAGCACAGGCTATATTGGAGGAATTCGAAAAGGAGCTAGGCATAAAACAGGGAGAAACCACGAGCGATTTAAAATTTTCAATTGGACAGGCTAGGTGCTTGGGAGATTGTTCAAAGGCACCTGTGGTGATGATTAATTCAGACATATTCCCTTTGGTAAAAAAGAAAGATGTCAAGAAAATACTCGATGATTATAGATAGAGGTGTGTCATGTATAGAGATAGACTTGTCAAAATTAGAGATGAGAAAAAGCCTGAGATTGTAGAGAAATTGCTTAGAGATGATGTTGTTGAATTAAGAGGAGAAAGAGTTGTTTTAAAGGGAGATTACTACAAAAATCAACTGCGCATAGCCCTTAGAAATTGCGACATTATAAATCCCTTCGACATTGAGGAATACATAGCGTTTGACGGCTATTTCTCTTTATACAAAGCTTTGAGCAGCCTTTCCCAAAGTGAAGTTGTTGAAACAATGAAAAATTCACTGCTTCGAGGTAGAGGAGGAGCAGGATTTCCAACAGGGAAGAAATGGGAGGAGGCTTTTTCATTTGATGCAGATCAAAAATACATAATTTGCAATGCTGACGAGGGAGATCCCGGCGCTTTTATGGATAGGTCGATTTTGGAAAAAGATCCGCACAGCGTATTGGAAGGCATGGCTATAGGAGGCTATGCAATAGGAGCAAACAAGGGCTTTATATACGTAAGAGCTGAGTATCCTCAAGCAGTAAAGACCTTGAAACACGCTATAGCTCAAGCTAAAGAAAAGGGCCTTTTAGGCGAAGATATATTTGGAATGGGATTTAATTTTGACATTGAATTGAGGCTTGGTTCAGGCGCGTTTGTATGTGGAGAGGGCACTGCGCTTATAGAGTCGATTGAAGGCCATAGAGGTATGCCTAGACCTAAATTGCAGAGGACTGCACATGTGGGGTTGTGGGGGAAGCCTACGATAATAAACAATGTTGAAACTTTTGCAAACGTCCCGCCAATCATATTGAATGGCGCTGATTGGTTTAGAAGCATAGGAACAGAAAAATCCCCTGGCACAAAAGTGTTTTCTCTAGTAGGCAAAATAGAAAATGCAGGATTGGTTGAAGTGCCTATGGGTACTAAATTGAGAGACATAGTGTTTGATATAGGCGGAGGATGTCAGAACAACAAAGAGTACAAAGCTGTTCAGACTGGCGGACCATCAGGAGGCTGTATACCTAAAGAGTATTTAGACGTTGCGGTTGATTTTGAATCATTAGCTAGCATTGGGTCTATCATGGGATCTGGCGGTATGGTTGTAATGGATGAAAGCACCTGCATGATAGACATAGCCAAATACTTTTTGGAGTTTAGCGTAGATGAATCATGCGGAAAGTGCATTCCTTGTAGAGAGGGAACTCGAAGAATGTATGAAATATTAGAGCTCATAACTGAAGGAAAAGCTGATATGGAAGATTTAGAAGAACTAGAAAGGCTTGCGCATGTGGTGAGCGATACATCTTTATGCGGGCTTGGGCAAACAGCTCCAAATCCAGTTATAACTACTTTAAAATACTACAAGGACGAATATCTTGCACATATAGTTGATAAAAAGTGTCCTGCAAAGAGCTGCAAAGCATTGATAACTTATAGGATATCAGATAGATGCATAGGCTGCACTATATGCAAGAAAAATTGCCCAGTAGACGCAATCCAAGGTGAGCTCAAAGCTAAACACAGCATAGATATTGAAAAATGTATAAAATGCGGAAGCTGCTATGAGGTTTGCCCTGTAAAACCCATAAAAGCTGTAGAGATTTACTAGGAGGAAATCATGAAAACTGTAAAACTTACTATAGATAATAAAGAAATTGAGGTCGACAGTTCTCTCACAGTGATACAAGCAGCTGAATTGGCTGGAATAGACATTCCCAAGCTCTGCTATGATGAAAGGCTAGATATTTTTGGCGCCTGTAGAATGTGCATAGTAGAAATTGAAGGAAATAGAAAACTTCAGACAGCTTGCTCTACAAAAGTAAGAGAGGGAATGGTCGTACATACTAAAACTGATAGAGTTATAGAAGCCAGAAAAGATATATTGGGGCTACTACTTGACAATCACCCAAATGACTGCCTGATTTGTGAAAAGGCAGGAAGCTGTCTACTTCAAGATTATGCTTATGAATACGGTGTAAAGTTTAGAACTCACTCTGGGAAAACAAGGGATCCATACATTGACGATACAAACCCCTTTTACATATACGATGCCCAAAAATGCATTTTATGTGGGCTGTGCGTAAGAGTTTGTTCAAGACTTCAAGTTACAGGCGCAATAGACTTTGTAAATCGTGGGTTTGATACTATAATCGGCACTCCATTCAATGATGGGTTGATCAACTCAAACTGCGTATCATGTGGCAATTGCGTTTCAGCATGTCCCACTGGAGCACTGATGCCAAAATCTAAAGAGAAGTTTAGAGCGTGGGAAGTAAAAAAAGTTAAAACTACTTGCGCATTTTGTGGCGTAGGCTGCCAGATCAATCTGCTCGTCAAAGACGATAAAGTAGTGGGGGTAGAACCTGTCAAAGACGCTGTGAATGAGGGATTATTATGCGTTAAAGGCAAGTTTTCATTTAACTTCATAAATCACCCCGATAGGTTAAATACACCATTGTTAAAAGAAGATGGAGTATTTAAAGAAATATCATGGGATAGGGCATATGAGATAATCAAAGAAAAAGTAGATAAATACATGGAAGAAAATGGGCCTGATTCTTTCGCAGGACTTAGTTCAGCAAGATGTACAAATGAAGAGAATTACCTATTTCAGAAGCTTTTCAGAGCAGTATTAAAGACGAACAATATAGACCACTGCGCAAGGCTCTGACATTCTTCAACAGTTGCAGGGCTTGCAACTACACTCGGAACAGGCGCGATGACTAATAGCATCGCAGAGATAAAGAACAACGACACAATATTTGTGATAGGTTCAAATACTACTGAAACACATCCTGTCATAGGCGCTTTTATAAAACAAGCAGTTAAAAAGGGAGCAAAATTGATTGTCGCAGATCCAAGGGAGATTGAGCTTTCAAGATTCGCAGACGTTCATCTACAGCTTAAACCTGGCACAAATATCGCCCTCATAAACGGCATGATGAATGTGATAATTGAAAATAAACTCTATGACGAAGAATATATAAATAAGAATTGCGAGAACTTTGAAGAATTGGCAAGGCTTGTCAAAAATTACCCACCTGAGAGAAGTGCCGAGATTTGTGGAGTGGATAAGGACTTGATCATAAAGGCTGCTTTGATCTATGCTAACTCTCCAAATGCAGGGATTTACTATACTATGGGGGTTACTCAACATTCTACTGGAACACATGCAGTTATGAGCTTGTCAAATTTAGCGCTTTTATGTGGAAATATTGGCAAAGAAAATGCTGGAATAAACCCATTGAGAGGGCAGAACAATGTTCAGGGCGCAAGCGACATGGGGGCAACACCTGCAGATTTGACGGGATATCAGAAGATTTTTCATAGAGAAAGTCTCGAAAAATTTGAAAGAGCATGGAGCACAAAACTTTCTGACAGAGTCGGGGCAACCATCACAGAGATGTTCAAGCTTATAGAGGAAGAAAAAATCAAATTTTTATACATCATGGGAGAAAATCCGGTTGTATCTGACCCTGACACAAATCATGTGATCAGTGCGCTAAAAAAAGTTGACTTTTTGATAGTTCAAGATATATTTTTTACTGAAACTTGCGAATATGCAGATTTAGTGCTGCCAGCGGTTTCTTTTGCACAGAAAGACGGCACTTTTACTAATACTGAAAGAAGAGTTCAAAGGGTGAGAAAAGCGGTAAAAGAAAATGGATTAGCAAAGCCGGATTGGCAGATAATCATGGAGATAATGAACACTTTGGGCTATGAAAAGAAATACACTGAACCAAAGGAAATCATGAAAGAAATAAGTTCGCTAACTCCTCAATACAGTGGAATCAACTATGAAAAGATAGATGCAAATGGCATACAATGGCCATGCAAAGACAAAGACGACACAGGAACTAAATTCTTGCACAAAGATAAAATTTCTAGAGGCAAGGGTCTATTCATGCCTGTCGAATACGTGAAAAGCAGAGAAACTCCAGATGATGAGTATCCATTCATCTTGACCACAGGCAGAATTCTTTATCACTATCACACCAGAACTATGACTGGGAGAGAAGAAGGACTAAATGAGATAGCAGGAAGTTCATATATAGAAATAAACGATGAAACTGCCAACAGATTGTCTATACAAAACGGGGATAAAGTAAGAGTTAAATCGAGAAGAGGCGAGATCATAACGAGGGCAAAAGTAGTGAATACGATAGATAGAGATGTCTTGTTTATGCCATTTCATTTTACAGATGGGCAAGCTAATTACTTGACGAATACTTTTGTTGATGAGATAGCAAAGATACCGGAATTGAAAGTATCTGCGGTAAGCATAGAAAAGTTGAAGGAGGAGGACCATGTTTAAAGTAGGGATTTTGACAGCCAGCGACAAAGGCTCAAAAGGCTTGAGAGAAGATTTGTCGGGAAAACTGATTAAGGAAATCATAGAGAAAAATGGTTTCGAAGTAGTGAGGACTGTTATTGTCCAAGATGACAAGGAAGACATTAAAACTGAACTCATTTACATGGCGGATGAACTCAAAGTGGAATTGATATTAACCACAGGCGGCACTGGATTTAGCAAAAGAGATGTAACACCTGAAGCCACTTTAGAAGTAGTGGATAGACTGGCTTTGGGAATCAGCTATGCTATTTTAAATAAAAGCCTTGAAAAAACACCTCATGCAATGCTTTCCAGAGCTGTAAGCGGAATTAGAAATGACACATTGATCATAAATCTTCCTGGAAGCCCGAGAGCTGTTGAAGAGTCGCTGGAAGTGATCTTAGAAGCTTTGCCGCATGGATTGGAGATTTTGACGGGAAGGGCGAGTGAATGTGCAAGGGAATGAGATTGATTTATTTAAAACTGCGATAATACTTGCAGGTGGTAAAAGCATGAGGATGGGGTTTGACAAACAATTTTTAAAATTAGAAGATAAATCGAATATTGACCTGCTCATAGAAAAATTATCACCTATATTTGATGATTTTTTAATAGTTACAAACAAACCAAATGAATATGACAAAGAATATATAAGAGTTGTAAGCGATGAGATAAAAGATAAAGGCCCTCTGTCGGGTATTCACATTGGACTAAAAGAATCCAAATCCAAATACTCATATCTTATAGCTTGTGATATGCCAATAGTGAATTTAGATTACATTCGCTATATGATGGATTTAATTAAGAGAAAGCAGAGCTATGCCGTGGTTACAAAAGCTAGAATAGGCATAGAACCATTCAACGGATTCTATTCTAAAGATTTGATAAAACCAATAGAAACGTATCTCAAGGGAAATAAAAGGGATATAAAGACTCTGCTTGAAACAGTGGACACCACGTATATATCCTATAAAAAAGCATTGAGAATGAGTCCTGATTGGAGTATGTTTTTAAACTTAAACACAAAAGAGGATTTGAAAATATATGAGAGTTTCAGAGTTTGATGATTTAACTACAAAAAGAGAAGTCGAAATAATTAAGATAAAAGACAATTTAACTTCTTTAGAGAATGACTTTGTAGCTGTTGAAAAGCCTTTCACTATTTTTGTCAATGACATAGAAATTGCCACATTGATGATTAGTCCAGATTTCCTCTATGAATTGACAGTTGGATTTTTGATTTCAGAAGGCATTATAAATACAATCGATGAGATAATAGACATAAAAATATACGAGAGAACTCTTGAGGCGAGAGCGACTACTTATGAAGATAAAACATTAAAACAATCTCTATTGAACAAGAGATTGATAAGTTCAGGCTGTGGAAATGCACCTATATTTCACAATGTAATTGATTCTATAAAGAGCAAAAAAATCAATAATGATTTTTCAATTAAAGCTTCTGACATATTTCTGCTCATGGATAAATTCAACAAGAGCTCCAAGCTGTTTGTTGAAACAGGGGGTGTGCATTCTGCGGGTTTGGCAAACGCACAAGACATATTGTATTTTTATGAAGACATCGGCAGGCACAATGCAATAGACAAAGTGCTTGGCAGAGCAGATTTAGACAAAGTCGATTATAGCGACAAAATCCTCCTTACATCCGGCAGAATATCTCATGAATTGATCGCAAAGACTTCAAAAAGAGCTATACCTGTGGTAGTTTCCCATTCTGCGCCAACATCATATGCAATAGAACTAGCTAAAGCTTTAAACATTACATTAATAGGATTTTCACGAGGCAAAAGATTAAATGTCTACACTAATTTTGATAAAATTTCATAAATCAGTTGTTTCTCAATTCAACAACAGTGTAGGATTGAGTGTAAGTGTCGATTAAGAGGAGCTTATTTCTGAGAATTTCTCCTCTTTTAATCAATGTCTTTAAAACTTCGCTTACTTCTACAGCCGCTACCAAAGCAGGTGTGAAAGATGGGTTGCCTGACTTGTTTTCCACACTTTCTTCTCTTTTGTAGATTAGACTTAAAGTATTGTCATTTGGCATGATTGTAGAAACTTGACCATACCAACCGGAAATAGCTCCATGGACTAATGGTATATTCAATTCCGAAGCGTATTTTTGAATTGAGAACCTGGTTTTTATGTCATCAACTGCATCGACAATCACATCATGACCTTTTAAGATATCTTGGTAATTATCTTCTGTGATATTTGTACTAACGCTATTTACTTTGACTAAAGGATTGATTTTGCTTACTCTGAGTTTAGCTGCTAGAGCTTTATTTTGACCTAAATTACTCACAGTTGAAAATAGTTGCCTGTTTAAGTTAGTGGCTTCGAATATATCACCATCTACTGCACTTATTGTACCTATGCCAAGGCGAGCGAGCATTTCTATTACATAACCGCCTAAACCACCGCAACCGATTACACAGACTTTATATTTACCCAAGCTTTCATTCTCTTCCAGTGAAAGCATATTCATATTCCTAAGGTATCTTTCCATAATTACACTCCTAATTAGATTATAGTATAAGCTCATCAATTGATGAGCTTATACTTGATTTTTTAACCTCCACCAAGAGGTGTTAGCACAATAACTTGAGAGTTGTCCTCCAATATAGTGTCTTCATCTGCGTATACATTGTTCACTATAAAAGACGCATTAGCTATGATTGGCTTTATATCAATTGAAGATGCATCCTTGAGGGCATTTTTAAGAGTTTTCACAGTTGCGCCTTCTTCTAATTCCAATACATCAGGCATTCCATCATGGACAACGCCCATATATTTTAGTTTTACTATCATCTATTTATCTTCTCCGTAAATATCTTTTATCACTTCATCTAAATATCCAAGTCTTTTTAAGACAGCTTTATCTGGCAAACCAGTGTCAAAATCAATGCCTGCTTCTTTAAAGAAATTGCGGCCTAATTTTTCCACATCAACCCTATACCCTTTTAATGGTCCAGCCTCCAATGGAGGTTCTCCAATAGCTCTTTTAGTAAGAGTCATATCTTTTGGTTTGATTCCCTCTCTAAGGTTAAATGCATATCTCATCATAAATATTCTAAGGCCAGTGTTAAAGGCAGTTTGCTGATCGAAGTTCATACCTGTTATAGCAGCAATGTACTTATAAACTGTCTCTGGTGGTGCACTAAGCGTAGAAAAATAGCACATGCTCGATGCATTTAAAACCTCTGTAAATAGTGTCATACCTAAATCCATTGGCCCAGTACCATCGAAGATGTAGTTTTCTTCTTTGATAGGTTCTAGCATTTGAACTCCACCTATGCCGCCTTTTACGTGTCTACCTGGAGTTGGGTCGTATTTATAGGTCCTAGCTAAACCCGGGGAGTGTCTTGGGTCATGCATTGGCAGCTCTATTCCAGAAGCAGTTTGCAGGTATTCTTTGCCCTTATTCCAGTAATTTGCTGCATATTGAGAACCATGGGATAATATTGCACCACAGCCTTCGCCATCAGCCATTTTCTCCATTATTTTCACTATTGCCTCGCCATTGCCCCATGTCAATTCAATGCCATCTAATTCCTCTTTTGACAATATGCCTCTTTCATAGCATTCCATTGCCCATGCTATAGTCATACCGGCTGAAATTGTGTCAAAACCATATCTGTTGCAGATTTCATTGCATTTTAACATTGCGTCAGGTTCTCCACAGAGCATAGTGCTTCCAAACGCAGCAGCAGTTTCGTATTCAGGTCTTTCGGTTGGCCCTAATGGCCATCTTCCATCGTTGACTTCGTATTCTGCGCCACAACCAAGTGGGCAACTAGCACAGTTGTATTTCTTTGTCTTGTATCTATCGAGCGCGATTGAACCCATTTTTTCTGCTTTTTCTTCACCAAAGTCGATAACGCCTACGCCAGCCCAGTTTTTAACTGGGGAATCGCCGTTTAGTGCTGAAGCGGGGGTACCTACACCAGTTCCAAAGGTCCCAAAAGCTTGCGCCATTTGATTGTTTTTCATAGCTTCAACTACTTTTTTATTTATTTCTAGCACTTTATCAGGGTGAGCTACTGGTATATCTTGGGTTCCCCTAACAGCTATTGCTTTTAATTTCTTAGAACCCATTATTGGACCTGTGCCGCCTCTTGCAGGAGCACGATGTCCGTCATTAATAGGGCAAGAAATCAATGAAACTCTCTCACCTGCAGGACCAATTGCAGTAACTCTTACTTTTGGCTCGCCAGTTTCTTCTTTTAATGCTTCCCAAACTTCTTTTGTATCCATTCCCCATAGATGAGACGCATCTCTTATCTCAACTTTTCCGTCATTGATGTAGATGTACACAGGCTTTGGAGATATCCCTTTGATAAACAAAGCATCATACCCTGCTTTTTTAAGCTCAGGTCCAAAGTATCCCCCTGAATTTGCATCATTCCATCCGCCAGTTATCGGGGATTTATTTACAACGGTGTATCTGCCACCAAACCAAGCTTTTGTGGCGCTTGTTGGACCGGTTATAAACCCTATCACACTGTCTGGGCCGAGTGGATCTGTACCGGGCTTCATCATATCGTAAAGAATTTTAGCGCCAAAACCATAGCCTCCGATGAAGTTTTCAGCAAGTTCTTTTGGAGTCTCTCTTTCTTCAATCTCTCCAGTAGATAAGTCGATAAATAACATTTTTCCTGCATATCCATAGAGCATTTTCATCTCTCCTTTCAGGTTTAAAAACTATAATTGGTCACGCCTAATCTGTTAACTTTATTATATTACTACTATAGAACTTTATCAAGTATTATTTAGGCTTGCCTAAAATTAAACAATAAAAAGAGCAAGGTCATTCCCTTGCCCACTTACAATTCTCTTTTAAATGAGATATTACTTGCTTAATTTTTATAGCGTTTGCAATTTTCTTAGCTTCTTCATTGATTTCTTTTATTTGAGCTTCATCAACTTTTAGCATTGCAAACAAGAGCTTATTTACAGTAGTTGCTAACTTTTCATAAGTCATTTTGATTTTGCCTTCCCTTATGCTTAGAAGTAGTTCAGACTCTGCTCCAACTGCAACAGTTAAAGCCAATAACATCTGATATCTTGTGATTGAAAGGTTATCATATTCGATAATTTTGTAATAAGAATCTATATATTTTTCGGTTTTCACTTTTGTCAATTCTCTACTTGACATCATCTCTGTTAAGAAATTCAAGCTCTCATCAGTTGATGTCATAGTCTTATAAAAGAGTATATTTAAGAGTGCTAGATAAGTGTAGCCTTTTACTTCATCTTTATAATTTTTTTCAACATAGTTATATAATGCATCTAAAACATCTTCATACATTTCTATGACGATATCCTCTTTTTGATTGTAATAATAATGTAAAAGACCTTTATTTATTTGTGACGTAGTTGCAATCTCTCTAGTAGTGGTATTCTTAAAACCCTTTTCTTTAAATAATCTGTATGAATTTTTTAATATATTATCTCTTTGTATTGCAGCACGATCCATTTCAACCACCACCATATTGAATTACTATCTATTTTAGTATAAACAATTTTAATAAAACTGTCTATTTGTATATTGGATAAGATAGTGTGAATTAATCATTTCCTAACAGTAATTTACAATATCAATTATTTACAAAAGATTGACAAGCCTAATATAATGTGATATTCCTATATTAAGATTTTTACTGAAAATTCTAATAAATCTATTTCGATAAAAATCTATTAGGGGAATATGGCTATTGTTGAATTTGTAGATGAACAAAGGAGGTTTTTATGAAAAGAGTATTTGGATTTGGTACGTTTACTAATAGAACTATATGTTCAGCTTTGCTTGTATTAAGTTTTGTACTTTTATATACATTCATATATTTAGGAAGCTATAGCATTGACCAAAACGGAAGCCAACTTTCTATGGATATATATATTTTTTATACGAAATACTTATTACCTATTGTTATTCTAGTATGGGTGAAATTCGTTTGTGAATTATTTTATAAACTGTTAGAGAAAGAATAGACTCATAATTGATTTAAATTGCGATGTTTTGTGGTAATAAACCGTATCTTTGAACATTTAGATGAATTATTATATTCCCCTATTTTCAACTTAAGCCTCTGAATTTACAAGTGTAACTATAACCATCCTCTTAAGGTATGATGTAAATACCTCAAAGGATGGTTATTATTCTATCAATCTCAAGCCTTGACATTAGCTGATTTAGAGTGATATTATACAAGAAACGAATGGAGAGAATAGTATGAAAAGTAGAAAAACTTTTTTCTTGATTTTATTGTCATTGATTCTTGTTTTAAGTGCTTGTACTTCAACACCGGCAGAAGAAAATACAAGCGAGAACAATACTGAAAATGAGACGACGACTCCTGCTGGTAGCATTATCTTAGCTACAACAACTAGCACACAGGACACAGGATTATTAGATTATTTACTTCCATTATTTACAGAGGAGACAAATATCGAGGTTAAAACAATTGCGGTTGGCTCAGGAAAGGCAATCCAAATGGCTAGAGATGGAGAAGCAGATGTGCTACTAGTCCATGCAAAACCAGATGAATTAAAACTCGTGGAAGAAGGTTTTGCGACTGAAAGAAGAGACGTAATGTACAATGACTTCATTTTAGTAGGTCCAGCTGATGGCAAATTGCAAAAAGGAAATGATATTTTAACAGCTTTAAAGGAAATAAGTGATGACAAGTTGACTTTTGTATCTAGAGGCGATGACTCAGGCACACATAAAAAAGAATTAGCTCTTTGGAAGCTAGTTGGGGTAGAACCAACTGGAGAATGGTACATTGAAACTGGCAGTGGTATGGGAGATACACTTAAAGTAGCTGATGAAAAGAGAGCCTACACTATTGCGGATAGAGGGACTTATTTGAGTTTAAAAGACACGTTGGATTTAGACATTATCGTCGAAGGTGACGAGAACTTATTCAACCAATATGGCGTGTTACCAGTCAATCCTGAGAAGTTTGAGACAATTAACTATGATGGAGCAGTTAAATTTATGGAGTGGATAACTAGAGATGACATTCAAAAGCTAATCGGAGAATATGGCGTAGAAGAATACGGTCAACCATTGTTTATTCCTAATTATAAATAGCAAATAAATGCTAAGAGGTGTAATATGAATTATATTTGGGATGGTTTTATAAAGGCAATAGAACTATTGATTGGTTTCGACAAAGAGATTTATGAGATAATTGGGCTTTCGCTCTTTGTTTCAACAACTGCGACATTGATTGCCTCGTTCATATTTGCACCTTTAGGCTGTTATTTTGGAATAAAAGAATTTAAATACAAGAGAGGCTTTTCTAGATTAGTTTACAACTTTATGAGCATTCCATCAGTAATAGTTGGGTTAGTAGTTGCTCTTTTATTCACGAGAAATGGTCCTTTGGGTTTTTTTGGCATAATGTACACTCCAAAAGCCATGATATTGGCACAGTCACTTCTAGTGGTGCCATTGATATTTGGGCTTACATATAATCTAACGATGCACAGAGGAATAGAATACAAAAAAGTTGTCAAGACATTAGGTGGAGGGGATTTTCACTCCACCATTCTTATAATTAGAGAACTAAATTCAGACATAATAGCAAATATTGCGACTGCATTCTCAAGGGCAATATCTGAAGTTGGTGCTGTCATGATTGTCGGGGGAAATATAAAAGGACAAACTAGAGTAATGACCACCACGATATCGATGATGAATTCAAGAGGAGATTATCCAATGGCAATTGCTTTGGGAATCATTCTCTTACTTATATCTTTTGGCATACATAGTTTAATCTACTCATTCAATACGGAGGACTAAATGGAAGTTAAGCTAAGAAATTTAAAGAAATTTTACAAAGACTATTTGGCTTTGGATATTGGTGATTATACATTTAAAAAGGGTATAATCACAGGGATAATGGGGTCAAATGGAGCTGGCAAAACTACGTTGTTAAACATTGTTTCTGGTTTAGATTTAGATTTTCAAGGGAATGTATTATATGATGGAGAGCCCTTAGACGAAAGAAAACAAAAAGAAATCACTCAAGTTTTTCAAAAGCCGTTCTTATTCAAGCGAAAAGTAAAGGACAATATCGCATATCCACTCGTTATAAGAAAGATAGACAAAGAAGAAATCAGGAGGAGAACTTTAGAACTAGCTAAATTACTTGAGATAGAAGATTTATTAGATAAAATGGGCAATCAAATTTCAGGCGGCGAGGCTCAAAAGGTTGCCTTAGCAAGAGCCTTGGCCATAAGACCTAAGTTGTTGCTGCTAGATGAACCGACATCCAGCATCGATCAAAAGGCTTTGATTACCATTGAAAATTGTTTACATATATTTCATAGAAACACAAATGCAACAATCATTATTGTCACACACGATGCTACTCAATCAGATAGACTTTGCGATGAGGTAGTGTTTCTAGAACGAGGGAGGATTTGTTAGTGGAATTTTTTAAATGCATATTGGTTGAAGAAGCTGTCAATATTATAAAAGAGGAGTTTAAAGACTATAAATTGGAATCTGAAATTGTCGATTTAGAATATGCGTATGATAGGGTAATTTACGAAGATGTAGTTTCTACTCAATTTGTTCCAGAGTTTGACAGGTCAACAGTTGATGGATACGCAATTGTGGCTGAGGACAGCTATGGAGCATCAGACACCATTCCAACTATTTTAGATGTAATTGGCGAAGTAAAGATGGGAGAGATGACTGATATAGTCATTAGCTCAGGGAAATGTGCCTATGTTCCGACAGGGGGCATGATACCCCAAGGAGCAAATGCCGTAATAATGATTGAAAACACAGAGAAGATGGACGAAAAGACGCTATTAGTCCAGAAACCTGTGAGAGTTCAAGAGAATGTCATAAAACGCGGAGAAGACATTAGAGAAAATGAGATAGTTATAGAGAAAGGCAGAAAATTAAATCCTGCTCATATTGGTGCTTTGGCAAGCCTTGGAATATCAAGAGTAAAAGTATTTAAAAAACCTAAAGTATCCATCATATCAACAGGAGATGAAATAATAGGAATTGAAGAAAAATTGGAGTATGGGAAAATAAGGGATATCAACTCATATAGTTTGAGAGCTCAAGCACAAAAAAGCGGCTTGGAAGTTGTAGAAAATGTCATAGTAAAAGATGACTTCAATCAATTGAAAGAGGCAATTGAAAAAGGCATAGAAAAGAGCGACATAGTCTTACTTTCTGGGGGGAGTTCAGTAGGAGAGAGAGATTTTACCAAAGAAGCAATAAATTCTCTTGGAGGGAAAGGGATACTTGCCCATGGAATTTCAATAAAGCCTGGAAAACCAACACTTATCGCAAATGCAAAAGGTAAGCTCGTCATTGGCCTGCCTGGTCATCCTGTATCTGCAATCACTGTGTTTATGGCAGTTGTAGAACCGTTCATAGAACAACTTTACAGCTTAAAAACTATAAAACCCACCATATTTGCAAAGATGACTGCAAATTTTCCGTCTGCTCCGGGTAAGGACACCTATGTGTTTGTGAACATAAAAAAAGAAGATGGAATATACTATGCGACACCTAAATTTGGAAAATCGGGAATGATAACAAATCTTTCAAAAGCTGATGGCTACATAGTGCTAAAAATTCAAGAAGAAGGCGTAAACAAAGGCGATTTAAGAGAGGTATATCTATTGTAGGAGGAGAAGCGATGAGTAGAAAAACTTATATCGACAATATTGATGTAAATGTAGCAATTGATGAGTACTTTAAAAAATTGGAAATCAATCCCAAAGAAGAATCGATAAAGGTAAGGGACTCTTTAAACAGAGTAACTTCAAAAGCTGTGTACGCAAAGCTCTCATCGCCTAGCTACAATTCTGCCGCTATGGACGGGATTGCGGTCATATCTGATCACACCACGGGAGCAACAGAGAGTGAACCTAAGACATTGAAACTAAACAGTGATTTCATTTATATAAACACTGGAAATCCAGTCAAAGATCCCTTTGATGCGGTGATAATGATAGAGGATTGCATAATTATCGATGAAGAGACTATCGAGATTTTGTCTCCAGCTTATCCTTATCAGCACATAAGGCAAATTGGGGAAGATATCGTTGCAACGGAGATGATTTTGCCTTCGAAACACAAAATAAGGCCAGTAGATATTGGAGCTCTGATTTCAGGCGGAAATGATGAGATATATGTTTATGAAAAGCCAAAGGTAGCTTTAGTTCCAACTGGCAGTGAAATAGTTGAAAATGTCAATGAAGTAGTGGAAGGGAAAATAATTGATTCAAATTCATATGTATTTGAGAATTTAATTTTAGAACTCGGTGGAATACCGAATAAAATGCCGATTGTGAAAGATGATTATGAATCTATAAAGGAAATGGTTTCAAAAGCAGTTGAAGAGAATGACTTAGTACTTGTAAATGCAGGCTCATCGGCAGGAACTATGGACTATACAGTAGATGTAATCGAAGAAATTGGAGAAGTTGTAGTGCATGGAGTTGCCATGAAACCGGGGAAACCGACCATTTTAGGAATAGTAAAAGGAAAACCTGTAGTTGGAATTCCAGGATATCCTGTGTCGAGCTATTTGGTGTTTGATGTTTTTGTGAAACCAGTCATATTAAAATTTCTAGGTCTTGAAGATGTCAAAGACGAAATAGTAAAAGCAACTCTTACTAAAAGGGTGGTTTCATCTCTTAAAAATGAAGAAATCATTAGAGTGACTTTAGGGTTTGTGGACGATAAACTCATTGCAACCCCATTGCAATCCGGAGCCGGAGTTATCATGAGCTTAGTAAAAGCTGATGGACTATGCGTTATACCAAGGAATGTCGAAGGATATGATGCTTCGGATGAAGTAGATGTGAAACTTCTAAAGCCGCTTTATCAAATAAAGGAAAGTCTGGTTTCTATCGGAAGCCATGATATTTGCATGGATATAATATCGGACATGATGAAACTTAAATCTACTCATGTAGGAAGCATGGGAGGGATACTGTCGCTCAAGCGAAAAGAATGTCATTTGGCGCCGATTCACCTTCTAGATGTTGAAACAGGAGAGTACAATATCAGCTATGTAAAAAAATACTTCAATGGTGAGAAGATGGCACTCATTAAAGGCTTAAAAAGGAGACAGGGCTTCATAGTCGAGAAAGGAAATCCATTAAACATACAATCAGTAAAAGACTTAATAAGAGATGATGTGGTATTTGCCAACAGGCAGAGAGGTTCCGGAACTAGAGTGCTATTGGATTATGAATTGGCTAAAAACAATGTGAACCCAGAGAAAATAAAAGGTTACCAAAGAGAATTTTCCACTCATATGGCTGTTGCAGCAGCTGTTAAAAACAGAAGCGCAAATGTAGGATTGGGAGTATATTCTGCTAGCAAAGCATTAGATTTGGATTTCTATCCATTAAAACCAGAAGAATATGACTTTTTAACTTACGCCAAGAACTTGGAGCTAGACAAGATTAAAGAGTTCATAGAAATACTAAGAAGCGAAGAATTTAAAGATAGAGTTGAAGCTCTCGGCGGATACGGTTTTGACAACATAGGAGAGATTATAATAATAGAATGACGGTGATTTTATGAAAGATAGCTTTGGAAGAGAGATCAACTACTTAAGAGTTTCTCTCACAGATAGATGCAATTTAAGATGTGTATACTGTATGCCTGAGAATGGCATACACAACAAACTCCCTCATGAAGCCATACTAACTTTAGAGGAAATGTATGAAGTGATTAAAAGTTTTGTAAATCTCGGAATTACTAAGATAAGGTTTACTGGTGGAGAGCCATTAGTGAGATTAGGGGTAGTAGATTTAATAGAGAAAGTAAAAAAATTAGATGGCATAAAAGAGATCACCATGACTACAAATGGCATATTGCTCGAGGACTTTATAGAGCCACTTAAAAAAGCAGGGCTTGATAGAGTCAACATAAGCCTTGACACTCTAGATGCTGACAAATACAGGGAAATCACAAGAGGCGGAGATATAGACAAGGTAAAAAGAGCTATAAAAAAAGCCATTGAATATGACTTAAATCCCGTAAAAATAAACACAGTTCTAATTGGCGGATTCAATGATGATGAAATTGAAGACTTTGTAAATTTAACACTGCATTATCCAATAGATGTGCGATTCATTGAGCTTATGCCTATTGGCGAAGCTAAAAATTTTGCTAAATCTAAATTCTTGCCGAACTCGACAGTGCTTTCTAAAGTGGGATCACTAGAAAAAATCGAAAGCGAAGATATTCACTCGCCTGCACAATACTACAAGCTACCTGATTCCATAGGCAAAGTTGGCCTAATAAATCCGATAAGCTGCAAGTTCTGCAAAGACTGCAATAGGGTACGGCTTACTTCTACTGGCAAGCTGAAGATGTGTCTTCATTCCGATCGCGAAATAGATTTAAGTAGTTACTTAAAGAATGGAGCAGATTTAGAAGAAGCAATTAAATTGGCAATATTATCTAAAGAAAAAGAGCATGAGCTGGAAAAAGACATCGCTATAAAGAAAAACATGAATGAAATCGGGGGATAATATGGAATTTACACATTTTAATAATGAGGGGCTGCCAAAGATGGTAGATGTAGGAGAAAAAGAAGAGACCGAGAGAGTTGCGCTGGCTTATGGAAAGATAAAGGCCAAAAAAAACACGATTGACATGATAAAAGAAGGGAAAATGAAAAAAGGAGATGTCTTGTCTGTAGCACAAGTAGCTGGGATAATGGCGGCTAAAAAGACGAGCGAGCTCATACCGATGTGCCACAATATATTTTTGTCATCTGTAGACATGACTTTCAACTTTGGAGAAGATTATATTGAAGTCTATTCAAAAGTAAAGACGACTTCTAAAACAGGAGTGGAAATGGAAGCGCTACACGCAGTGACAACTGCGCTGCTCACTATATACGACATGTCAAAAGCAGTCGATAGAGAAATGATCATAGAAGATATTAAGTTAATCAAGAAAGCAGGAGGATCATCAGGAGTTTTTTTAAGGAAACTAACCGGCAAAGTAGTCTCTGTAAACATTTCTGACAAAAAGGGAGTTGTCAAAACCCCTATACCACAAGGAGAATTCATAGAAGATTACGGGCTCAAAGATGACGCGCATGCTGGAAAATGGCATAGGCAAGTGAGTTTGCTTGGAGTTGAAAGCATTGACAAAATGAAAAGAGCAGGACTTCTTGAATTACAATTGGGTGATTTTGCAGAAAACATAACAACATCAGGCATACTATTGTATGAGCTTCCAATCGGAACGAAATTAAAGGTAGGCGAATGCGAGCTTGAAGTTACCCAGATTGGCAAACAATGTCACGAGGGTTGCGCCATAAAGCAAAAAGTCGGAGATTGTGTGATGCCAAAAGAAGGCATATTCGCAAAAGTCATAAAAGGCGGAGTGATTAAGGCCGGAGATGACATCGAAATATGTTGACAATATAATACGATTTTGTTAATATATTGACAAAGAATATTTTTCCGTTTTTTCGAGGGATACCTTGATTAAATGGAATAAAATTTAGCTAATACCTAAGCTTTGAGAGTTGTCTTTAAGCTTTAAGGGATTTAGGGTTTTGTCATGACTTTAACTTCCCTTATGGGAAGTTTTTTTGTGTTCGGGGGTGAAAATGTGAAAAAAATAGCAGTAATAAGCGCATTATTAGAAGACAGCATAAATACCCAATATGAATTCAATAAAATTGTCGCAAATTACAAGGACATAATCAAAGGCAGAATGGGGATACCATTTAACGAATACGATGTGTCTGTCATTACATTGGTAGCAGTTGGAGATATTGACGAAATAAATAGTTTCACTGGAAAACTTGGAAATATAAAAAATTGTTCTGTAAAGACATCTATATCTAAAAAGGACGTGTAACATTGAGAGAAATCTTAAAAAAACTTTATGAAACTAATAATTTAGATTTAAATGAACTCACTTTTTTGATTGAAAATGTTGATGAAGCCACAATAACAGATATTAAAGAGAAAGCAAAGGAATTGAACCAAAAAATTTATGGAAACAAAATTTACATAAGGGCATTGCTCGAGTTTTCAAACTACTGTAGAAAGAACTGCATGTATTGTGGATTGAGAAAAGACAACGAAAATGTGGATAGATTTCGTCTTGATAAAAATCAAATAGTTGATTCAATAGGCAAAGCATACGACTTTGGCTACAGGTCATTTGTAATGCAAAGCGGGGAAGATGAGTATTACACGAAAGACATACTATCAGACATCATCTTTACATTGAAAGAGAAGTTTGAAGGAATTGCGATAACTCTATCGATTGGGGAACGGAAGTTTGAAGAGTACGAAGCATTTAAAAAAGCTGGAGCAGATAGATTTTTATTAAGGCATGAAACAGCAAATGAGAAACAGTATGAAAAGCTTCATCCTGGGATGAGCTTTGAAGAAAGAGTGAGATGTTTACACGATTTAAAATCATTAGGCTATCAAGTGGGAGCGGGATTTTTAGTCGGGCTTCCCAAAACCAGTTCACAGATAATGGTAGAGAATTTGAGATTTTTAAAAGAATTACAGCCTCATATGGTTGGCATAGGGCCATTGATAATACATAACGACACGCCACTTAAGAATTTTTCAAATGGCTCTGTAGAGGATACTTTCTTTTATTTGGCAATTACAAGACTTCTTCTGCCAAAAGCAATGCTTCCTGTGACAACTGCAGTCAATACTTTAGATAAAAATGGATTGGAAAGGGGAATTCATTCAGGCGGAAACGTGCTAATGCTGAATTTATCACCTCAGGAAGTAAAACAGAAGTATGAGCTATATAAAAATAGGGAGACAAAAAGCGTATACGATCTAGACAAAGTCGCTGAGAGATTAGAAAACCTTGGATATGAGGCTTACATTGGTAGAGGAGACCACATAGATTGGTCAATTTAGGAGGAATATCATGGAAAGATTAGAAAGAGAAGTTAAAGATTTTATTGATGACGAAAAGATATTTTCATTATTAGAGGAAGGTAAAAATTCAACAAAAGAAGAAATATTGGACATCATTCAGAAATCATTGTCAAAACAGAGACTAGAGCCACTAGAGACAGCAAAGCTTTTAAATGTAGAAAATAAAGAGCTTCTAGATGAAATATATAAAGCAGCCAATATACTAAAAGAAGAGATATACGGAGATAGAATAGTATTCTTTGCGCCTCTATATATTGGCAATAAATGCATAAACAACTGCAGATACTGTGGATTTCAAAGAGACAACACAGCGATAGAAAGAAAGACGCTTACTTTAGAAGAACTAAGAGAGCAAGTGGAAATTCTTGAGAGCAAAGGGCACAAGAGATTGATTTTAGTGTATGGAGAGCACCCAGACTACGATGCTGATTTTATCGCTGAAACAATGAGAACTGTCTATGACACTAAAAATGGCAATGGAGAGATAAGAAGAGTAAACATAAACGCAGCACCTATGGAAGTGGAAGACTATAAGAAGCTCAAAGAAGCAGGGATAGGCACATTCCAAATATTCCAAGAGACTTACCACCATGAAACATATAGCTATCTTCATCCACAAGGAGATATGAAAGGTGACTATTCATATAGGTTATATGGGCTTGACAGAGCTATGGAGGCTGGTATTGACGATGTCGGCATAGGAGCACTTTTCGGTTTATATGATTGGAAATTTGAAGTCATGGGACTGTTGTTTCATGCAATTCACTTGGAAGAAAAATTTGGAGTTGGCCCTCACACGATTTCATTTCCTAGAATAGAGCCAGCTTTAAACAATGAGTACTACAACCAAACTCAATATAAAGTATCTGATGAGGATTTCAAGAAGATAGTCGCCATTTTAAGACTATCAGTTCCATATACAGGAATGATCTTAACTGCTAGAGAAACTAAAGAAGTCAGAAAAGAGATAATCCCTTATGGCATTTCTCAAATCGATGCTGGCTCAAGGATTGGAATTGGCGGATATACTGTAGACACTTTAGTTCCAACAAAAGAGCAATTTCAACTAGGAGATACTCGTGAACTGGATGATGTGGTAAGAGAGATGTCAGAGATGAATTTCCTAAGTTCATTCTGCACAGCTTGTTATAGGTCGGGAAGAACTGGCGAAGATTTCATGTGCATTGCAAAACCTGGGGACATTCAACATTTCTGTGCAGCAAACGGAATATTGACTTTTAAAGAGTATCTAGTTGACTACGCAAGTCCCGAAACTAGAGCACTAGGGGAGAAGATGATTGAAAAAGAGCTAGAAAGAATTGGACAAGAGAGCCTTAACAGAAGAAAATTGATAGAAGATAAAATAAAGCTCATAGAACAAGGGCAAAGAGATGTGTTTATATAAGAGGGAAAACGATGGAAAAGACGCCAAACTCAAATAGGGTTACAATTTCAATTTTTGGAAATCGAAACGCAGGAAAGTCATCAATATTAAATTCAATAGCAAATCAAGAGGTCTCTATTGTCAGCGATATAAAGGGGACAACCACAGATCCAGTAAAAAAAGCTATGGAACTTATTCCTGCAGGACCGGTGCTGTTTATAGATACAGCCGGCATTGACGATGAAGGGGAATTAGGCAGTTTAAGGATAAAAAAGAGCTTGGAGATATTGAGAAGGACAGACATTGCACTCTTCGTAATGGATGCGTCAGACATAGACACTTTGAGCTTAGAAAGGCTTGAAAACGAGGCAAGATACTATGAGATTCCACTCTTAAAAGTAATAAACAAGACAGATCTATTAGATGAAGTTAAACTTAGCGAATTGAAAGCAGAATATCCAGATGCCATATTTATATCTACAAAAAAGGAAGAGGATATAGAGAGCTTAAAAGAAGCGATCATATCATTAGTAAAATCAGTAGACGAAGAAAAACCGCTTGTAAGCGATATACTAAAGCCAGATAGCAATGTAATTTTAGTTATTCCGATTGACAAACTAGCTCCAAAGGGAAGGCTTATCTTGCCACAAGTTCAGACATTGAGGGATTTGCTTGATCACGGCATAAAGAGTTTTGTAGTCAGGAACACCGAACTAGAAAGCGCATT
Organism: Tissierellaceae bacterium; assembly: GCA_018434075.1. Lineage (GTDB taxonomy): Bacteria > Bacillota > Clostridia > Tissierellales > Tissierellaceae > Soehngenia. The sequence goes on along the minus strand of JAHDQA010000036.1, from coordinate 2,908 downwards.
GAATGACATCAACAAAGTGGATTTGGTTATAACAGATTCGCAAGCATTTAAAGAAGTGGATAGAATAGTGCCAAAAGGAATACCGCTCACGAGCTTTTCAATCCTATTTGCAAGGCAAAAGGGCGAACTTTTAGAATTTGCTAAAGGCGTTCGCGCCATAGACAAATTAAAAAAAGACTCTAAAGTATTGATTGCTGAAAACTGCACACACAATACAAATCATGAAGATATTGGCAGAAAGAAAATCCCAAATTTAATAAGGCAAAAGTTGGGTTTTGACGTTCAATTCGATTTTAAAAGTGGGTTTGACTTTGAAGATAGTTTAAGCGACTATGATTTGATAATTCACTGTGGTGGATGCATGGTAAACAAGAGAGAAATACTATCGCGCATAAGACTAGCAAAAGAAGTAAATGTCCCAATGACAAACTATGGAATGACAATTGCGTATCTTAATGGAATATTAGATAGAAGCATAGAAATATTTAAGGGGAGTGAGGTTTAAAACCTACACTCCTCTTTGTCTTTCTCTCAATATATTTTCAGAGACTTCTTTTCCCATATCTACATTATCTTTAGTTGGATTTAGTCCTACATCTTCCCTCAGATCGTCCGGAAGATCATCTGCATCGTAATCTTCATTTTCGCTTAAAATATTTTCATCTTCTATTGGATAGTAAAAACCATCTTCTTTAAGTTCGTATTTGCTTTTGTAGTTTGGGTCTACCAATAGGACCAATTTTCCATTCCTAACTTCATCGTAGTATTTTTCTTTTTCTTCTTCCGAAAATTCTAATCGGTTCAAAGCATCAATTACAGAATCTTCACCGCTTAAAAAGCTCTTAAATCTATCCCATATTGATTCATCATCTTCTTTTATCAATACGTCGGTACTTCCTTTTATCATTGATATATCTTCATCTTTATTCGCTATTACATACATGTCTTGTTCTTCATAGCCAAGGAGTTCAAGTTCTGTTATTCTCTTTAAAAGATTTATCTCGTCATCAAAAATTTCGATTTTTTATCTAACATATTATCACTCTCCTTAAACTATACTTACCAAAAAAAACAAACTAAAAAAGTCGGATATTTATCCGACTTTTTTAGCAGGAGGAAAAAAGATCACATTAATTAAGCATAAGCTTCGTCAACTTTGACATAGCTTAGTTCTTTTGTATCTTTGATTATTTCATAGCCGATATAACCTTGATCAATTAGAGATTTTTGCATTTCTAAATTTGCCCACTTTGACAACACTAAATCTGCAGGAGTATAGAACTTCTTGTCCAAGTCGTTGTGAAGAATAAATCTCCACAATCCATCTGAATCATCAGGTTTTGTTCCGTACTTTTTCTTTAAGGCTTTAATCTTTAGCCCGCCTCTCATGACATTGTAAAGACTGTAGAAGTTATATGGAGAGACTGTACACATAAAATGTCTATAGCCTTCTTGTTTTGCTATTTCTTTTGCTTTTTCCAAAGTTACAAGTTGCAATCCATTTCCTCTGTACAGAGGGTCGACAACTGTTGTTTCAAGATGAACAACTTTCTCCAAGTCTTTTTCAGGAAGTTTAATGTCGTAACCTAAATTTCTCTTTTCTTTTCTAGGGAACGAAATATATCTATAAGCCACCAACCTATCTTGACTATTCAATACACCAATTATCTTTGCGCCGTTTTCTAAATCTCCTAGCATGTCTTCATATGAATCCATATACAACACATCTTTGTTTGGGAGGTTTTCATATACATAATGTTGAAGTTCGACTACTTCTCTCAATCTATCTTTTCCTATCAACTTCATCTTGTACTCTTCTATTTGCATATTCTCTTTATGTTTGTTTTTAATTAGTACTCCCTTTCCTAACATCATATTATTACCTCCTCGATTAAAAATATCTATATTAATTATTCTTAATAACAACTTACAACTCATAATCAAGTTGCAAGTTTATTATACCCAATTTTTTATAATTAATCAAGTTTTTATAAATTTTCATAAAAAATAACCTAGATCAAATATCCAGGTTAAAGTTATAAATTCGTTATTTAAAATTAATTTTTATCCAAATAAATTAGGAACAGTTAGGTGAATTATCAATAAAACCAAATCTACAAACATCATTCTTTTATGCCACACATAAAGAGCCTTCTTTTTAGTTTTATAATATGAAAATCCTAAAATAGCAGTAATTAATATTCCTGTATATAGTACAAATCCAGTGTGAAGCTTAAATTCTCCTAAAATTAAACTTCCATGTATAATTGCTATAATTGCGATTAAAACTCCTGCTTGTTTATGGTATTTTCGAATTCTCTTAGACCACTTCATGAGATTTTGATTTTGATAATCGTAAAAGCGTTTATTGATGGAATTCAATACAAAAGGACAGATCAAAAATAAAAATAGAAATGCGCTTAACGAACCCAATGCTTCATACATTACAATACCCCCTTTATTAATTTTTGCATTTTATACCCTGAATTTTTGGGTATCAATCCTCATATATATGATTAATAGATATTTTTTTAATAATTAGAATTAATTGATTATTTTATTGATTTATCTCGTTGATTGTTATAAAATTGATAATTAGAATGGGATAGTTTTTGAATTTTAAAATGGAGGTGATAGAGTGGCAAAGGAAACTATTGAAATTATAAAAGATGCAGAAAGTGAAGCAATGAAATTGATAGAAGATGCTAAAGCTTACGCAAAAAAGACTTTAGTTGATGCACAAATAAAAGGAGAAGAAGAGTATAAAAAAATTATTGAAGAAGCAGAACTTAAGGGGAAAAAAATAATTGAAGATGCAAGAGAAAATGGCGAATATTTAGCAAAACCCATTTTAGAAGAAGGACTTAAGAAAGCTGAAGAGATAAAAAATATCAGCGAAGAAAAATTG
>JAHDQA010000124.1 GCA_018434075.1 Tissierellaceae bacterium | reverse complement strand
TTGAAAAACAAGGGTATTTAAGTATGTTTAAATATTACCTTGAAGTTAGAGTGTAAACTATGAAACCGCCGTATACCGGACGGTACGTACGGCGGTGTGGGAGGTCGATAAATAAATTAATTATTTATCTCCTACCCGATTTTAAATCATATTTTTCATCCAATGGTATAGCTTTATTTATTATCGCACTCCCAAGACATATTTCTCCATCGTAGAATACTGCAACTTGGCCTGGAGTTATTGCTTTTACAGGATACTCAAATTTTACATACAGCATATCATCTGATTTTTCTACCACAACTGGTATATCTTTTTGCCTATATCTAAATTTAGCGGTGCAATGCAATGGAAATTCAGGTTCTTTTTCGCTGATCCACTTAGGTTCTTCACCAAACAATGCCACAGAATAAAGCGCTTTATGCTCTTCTCCTTGAGCTACATACAAGATATTTTTTTTCAAATCTTTGCCAACTACAAACCATGGCTCTCCACTTTTTATTCCACCTATTCCTATGCCTTTTCTTTGACCTATTGTATAGTGAATTAGGCCAGTGTGTTCGCCAATCTTGCCTCCGTCAACATCTATTATATCCCCGGGAGTTGCGAGGAGATATTTATCTAAAAATTTATCAAAATCTCTTTCTCCAATAAAACATATCCCAGTTGAATCTTTCTTTTTTGCAGTGTAGAGATTTGCTTCTTCTGCTATTTTTCGCACTTCTTCTTTAGTTAACTCTCCTATTGGAAAGATTGTTTTAGATAGTGCTTTCTGACCAATTCGAGACAAAAAATAGGATTGGTCTTTATTTTTATCAACGCCTCTTAATAAGAAATACTCTCCATTTTCTTCTTTAACTCTCGCATAATGACCCATAGCGATATAGTCAGCATCAAGGTTTAAAGCATAATCTAGAAATGCATTGAATTTTATCTCTTGATTGCACATCACATCTGGATTTGGTGTTCTTCCTTTGTTGTATTCATCAAGAAAATAGCTAAAAACTCTATCCCAATATTCTTTTTCAAAATTTATCGTATAGCATGGTATGCCTAGATCAAATGCTACTCTCATTGCATCTTCTGCATCTTGAGTTGCAGTGCATACACCATCTTCATCTTTTTCGTCCCAATTTTTCATAAACAATCCAATTACTTCATAACCTTGATTTTTAAGTAGTAAAGCAGAAACCGAAGAATCAACTCCTCCGCTCATACCTAGTATAACTCTTTTTTTCATCTACATCCCTCATTTAAATTAAATATCACTTCATTAATGAAGTGATAAATTTACTCTTCATTAATATTAGCATTTTTGCATTTATTCTACAAGTAGTATTGATTGAAATATGATTTATCTAATGATAAACTACTATTATCTGAATAAAAAATTTCAGAAGGAGATGAAGCTTAGATGAAAGCTATAAAGATAAAAAAAATATGGATATTGGATATAGTGTTGATTATAATTTCCTTGATAGCATTTTTTGGTTTCTGGGATCATTTTTCTAAAGTAATTAGCCCTTTTATATATGCTTTAGTTTTAGCCTATATATTAAATCCACTTGTGAATTTTCTCGAGAAGAAAAAAATAAAAAGGAAATGGGCAGTTTTAATCGTTTTTGCTATAATACTGATACTTTTATCATTATTTTTTGCCTTAGTTATTCCTAAAGCGGTAAATGATTTAACCAATTTTATTAAGGATATACCTAACATAGTAGAATTTATCCAAGACTGGTTTAATGATCTGAGGTCGGGTAATTTTGGAGTTATTGTAGAAAAATTGGAAGAGTATATAAACTTAGATAAGCAATTAGACAACATCTCAAAATACATCCAGTCTAGTTTAGAAAATATCGTATCATTTTTAGTTGCATCTACTGCAACTTTATTGGATCTGCTGATGACACCGATAATTACTTTTTATTATCTCAAAGAGAAAGATAAAATACTAAGTTTAGCATCAAATCTGATACCTGCTAAGATAAAGCCGACTTTTTATAAGCTCGGAAATGATATAAACAGGATATTAAGTGGTTTTATCAGAGGACAGCTTATTATAGCTCTAATCATAGGAGTATTGACAGGCATTGCGGCTGCAATACTAAGGGTACCATATGCGATTACCATAGGAATACAAGCAGGTATAACGAATATTATACCTTACTTTGGACCATGGATAGGAGGTATACTACCAGTCATACTAGCGCTTATGATAAGTCCTGCTAGAGCTTTATGGATGGTAATAGCAATTATTGTAATTCAACAAGGAGAAGGAGATTTAATATCACCTCAGATAATGTCACATTCTGTTGGACTTCACCCTCTACTTGTGATGTTTTCAGTTTTATTTTTCGGATCAGCTTTTGGGATAGTGGGAATGGTAGGAGGAGTTCCTCTTATGGCAATCCTAATTACAATAGGAAAGTACATTATCGAATATAGAAAAAAGTTAAAAGATGAAACTGTTACTATAGAGTAATTTAATATATGACTTTTTCTAGAAATAAACCATGAGCCGGAGCTGTGAAACCAGCATCGGCTCTGTTTTTTGAGTCAAATAGAGCATTTATACTGTTTACATCCCTAGTGCCGTTTCCAATTTCGATAAGAGTTCCAGTTAGTATTCTGACCATATTATATAGAAATCCATCTGCAGTGTATTCAATTGATATTATAGGAGTGCTGTTATTTATTTTTATCGATTCAATAGTCTTAATGGTAGATTTTTTCTTGCTTTTAACAGAGGTAAAAGCTCTGAAATCATGAGTGCCAATCAGTAGTTTACTAGCTTCATTCATATTTTCTACATTTAATTTTTCTGGCACATGATAACTGTACTTTCTATAAAAAGGAGATTGAAAAGTGTCGTTATAAACATAATAGACATAATATTTTTTCTTTACGTTGTATCTAGCATGAAATCTTTCTGATGCTTCTCTCATATCTTTTACTCTTATATCTTTAGGTAAATAAACATTCAAATAGTATAGAAAATCATTAAGTTCAATTTCACTATTTGTTTTGAAATTAGCTACTTGCCCCTTTGCATGAACTCCAGCATCTGTTCTGCCTGAACCAATTAAAGTTATATCTTCGTTTATTATCATTTTTATAGTTTTTTCAATTTTCTCTTGAATTGTGTTTTCTGTATTGCCTAATTTTTGCCAACCCTGATATTTACTACCATCGTATTCCAAAACCATCTTTATATTTCTCATATTTCACCTCTAATTATATGTAAATCCTTCACCTTCGACTTCTGTAATATGTGAAACCGAGATGAATGCCTTATTGTCTACACTTCTAATATAATCTCTTATTCTAACATATTCGCTCCTTGAAACTATTGTGTTTATTATTCTTCTTTCTTCCTTTGAATATCCACCTATTGCGATATAAATTGTCGTGCCTCTGCCTATTTCATTTAGTATAAAGTCATTGATATTATCAAGTTCTTTTGAGATTATCATCATGTTCATCTTAACATTAAAACCAGAGATTATTTTATCTATGACAAATGAGTTGATTATTATACCTAATAGTGCATACATTCCTAATCTGGCACCATATACAAAACTTGCAAATAGAACTATCAAGAAATCTGAAATCAAAAGAGATTTACCCATGGCAATGCCGGTGTATTTATTTATTATTTTTGCAATGATATCCGTACCGCCAGTAGATGCATCTTCATTAAACACAATTCCCATTCCAACACCAGAAATCAGTATTCCAAAAATTAAATTAATGAACAAATCATCTGTAAAAGGTCCCTTCATAGGGATGATGTATTCAAATATAGCGATCATTGCTGAGAAAGCAAATGAAGAATAGATCGTATATCCTCCGAAATCCTTTCCTACGGCTATAAATGCAATGATGAACAATATAACATTTAGGGCTGCCAATATAATACCCATTGGTATCGACGGGATTAAATAGTTTAGTATCATTGCTAAACCTGTTGCACCACCAACTGCTAGATTTGAAGGCATGAGGAAAAAATAGAGTCCAACAGTCATAATTAGCAAGCCGACATTTATATATATAAATCTCTTTAAATTGAATTTCATATTTAGCACCTCGTATTTTAATCATAAATATAATATATCATATAAAGCAATTTACTAAAATAGTATTATTATCTATGGGTTATTGATAAATTATTGGGTATAAAAATTTATATAAATGATATAAACTTTAGGAGGTTTGATTATGAACTATTTAGATATGGCAATTCAATTAGAAAATGATGGAGAAATGTTTTACCTTGAACAAGCAGATAAAAATAGCGGGAGAGAAATCGAAAGAGTATTTAAACTACTAGCAAATGAAGAAAGAAAGCATAGAGAACTTCTAGAGAATTTTTCTAAAAAACTTGATTATACTATTCCTGAAGCGGAATCCGAGCTGGATTATGAGAACATTTTTAAAAACGAAAATGATTTTAATGTGGAAACTGAAACAGAGACAAAGCAAATAGACGTTTACAGACTAGCTCTGCAAAAAGAAGAAGAAAGCATAAAGCTGTATCAGAAGATGAAACAGGAAGCTAGCGAAGAAGAAGAGAAAGTATTGCTTGACTATTTAATTAAACAAGAAGAAAATCATTATAGAATATTTAACAATATAGTTGAACTTTTAAGAAAAGCAGAGGAGTGGGTTGAATCTGCAGAATTTGGCAAGAGAGAAAATTATTAGAGGTGAATTTGATGAAAAAAGATTTACTGGTTATTGACTGCCAATATGACTTTATTGAGGGCAGCCTAGCATGTGGACATGCAAATGAGGCAGTAAGAAATATTGTAAATTTTATAAATTCCCATGATTTAAATGTATTTTACTCGCTTGACTGGCATAATGAGAGCAACAAAAGCTTTAAAATCAATGGAGGAATCTGGCCCGTGCATTGTGTACAAAACCAAAAAGGATCTAAATTAGATGATGTATTTTATGAAAAAGTTCTGGATATAAAAAACAGGCCATATGAAAAAAACATGTTCTACAAAGGAATGAATGATGATATTGAAGAGTACTCGGCATTTAATGCAAAGAATAAAGATCAGTATGTTTTAAATAAAGTGTTATCTGATGAGGTCATAGTCTGTGGTATTGCGAGTGAATTTTGTGTTAGAGAAACAGTGCTTGACTTATTAAAAGATGGTAAGAAAGTTGAATTGTTATTGGAAGGCTTGGGATATGTAGATGAGAAAGAGCATATGAAAAATATAGAAGAGCTCAAAAAAATGGGTGTTGAAATTATCTAAAACTGGGGGTGGTTTTATGCTAGTAAAAGACATAATGACAAAAGAAGTCTACACTGTCAAAGTAGATGATACAGTTGAAACATGTGCTAAGCTTTTAACGGATAAGAATTTAAGTGGAGCACCTGTTGTAGATGATGATGGAAACTTAAAGGGTATTGTAACAGAAGGAGATCTAATTAGAAGAGGTACAAACATCAAAGGGCCTAAAGCTATAGAGATTTTAGGTGGATTGATTTATTTAGACACTCCCAAGAAATTTTTTGAGGAATTAAAGAAAGATTTGGGGATTTTCGTTCAAGACGTTATGACAGATGAAGTAATAACAATAAATGAAAATGCAACTGTTGAAGAGGCAGCTACATTGATGGTTGAAAAAAAGATAAAAAGACTTCCGGTTTTAAATGATAATAAAGAATTAGTGGGTATAATATCCAGGAAAGATATCATGAATTACTTATTTCCAAGAGGTTCTGAATAAATTCAGAGCCTTTAGTTTTTTTAGTTGTATTTTTAGCAGCATTAGGTTAGTATGGTTAGTATAATTTAATTGAATTTAAAGGGGATTGTGATGAGCATTTTTAAAAATATTGCAGGAAAATGTGTGTATGGTTTTGCAAAAACTATATCATTTATTTTTGATGGACTAATTTGGATATTTGAAACAGTAGTGGATTTGGTTGTGGGCTTGGGTAAAATTCTATTGACACTGATCGCAATGGGTGGAATATTAGTAATATTTCTTTTGTTTTCACCTATAGGTATAGCGCTTTTATTTAACCCAATAACAATAATTTTGCTATTTCTTTTTATTGTAATACCTATATTGGGGAAGAAATTTATTTCATACCTAAAATATTTAAAATATATAACTACTGAATATTTATTTGACTTAAGCAAATATTTGACTGAAGAAAAAGCTGAATATAGATCATTTAATGAATATAGCAGAAAATACAGGAAGATGGAAGAAGAAAAGGAAAGAAAAGAGAGAGAAGAAAGACAAAGAAGAGAAAAAGAAGAATGGGAACAAAGATTTAGACAGTGGCAAGAATACCAAAACTACAACAGGGGTTATCAAGGCTATTACCAAAGTGAAAATGGACGGTACAACCAGTCTCCTTATAGTAATCCAGCATCTGAGTTTATAAGTAAATACGAAAAAAGCTGTGAATTACTAGGAGTATCACCAGATACTGACATTTACCAAGTAAAATTAGCATATAGGAAAAAAGCCAAAGAATATCATCCTGATTTAAATAAAGCTCCAGATGCAACTAGAAGGTTTCAAGAAATCAATGATGCATATGAATTTTTAACTGAAGAGAATATAGAAAGATATAAAAACATTAAAAGGAGAGCAAATTAAAATGCTTAAATATGCTTTTTCATTTGAAAGTAAAATTGCGAATTTAAATATTTATGAAATAAATAACAAGATAGTTAGAATTGAGTTCAATGAAAAAGATATGGATAAAGAGTATCAAGTGGCGATGACGCCGATTATAAAGATGGGAATAACAGAAATAGAAGAATATTTAGCTGGTGATAGAAAAATATTCTCTGTGCCTATTGAATTGTACGGAACTGAATTTCAAGTAAAAGTATGGAATGAATTGCTTAAAATTCCATATGGAAAAACTAAGACATATAAAGAAATTGCAAAGAGTTTAGGAAATGAAAAAGCATGTAGAGCTGTTGGAGGTGCAAATAATAAAAACCCAATTCCAATTATTGTACCTTGCCATAGAGTAATAGGCTTAGACAACTCATTAGTTGGATATAAAGGAGGACTGGATATTAAGAAAGCCCTCCTCGAGATAGAAAGCACGAATTAATTGAGTTTTTCAAGCATTATTTCTAGAATTTCTCTATCTACATTTTTCATGCCGTTTGATATTACTTTATGAAGATTTTCAATTGACTTTTCAGCAGTTTTTCCGAGTATTCCATTGTCATAAGGAATCGTTACTCCTGCTCTTGCTAAATTAGAAGCTTCAATAGCTGCTGTAACTGATATTGACAGTTTATATGCACAACCTTCTTTAGCACCATCGCAGAACATGCCAGAGATACCAGCTAGTGTATTGTTTATGCTAGCTTTTATTTCTTTGTCATTTCCATTTTCAAGCATTGTAAGCCCTGCACTTAAGCCTACACCGGATGCCACAGAACAACCACAAATTGGAGTCAGAGTGCCAATATGTGATTTGACATAAATTGTAACTAAGTGGCTTAAAGTCACAGCACGAATTATTTCTTCTTCACTCTTTTCATGTCCCTCTCCGATTACAGCTAACGGAATAATGGCTACTAAGCCATGATTGCCACTCCCTGCTGAACTCATTACCGATAGAGGATAACCAGACATCCTTGCTTCAGATGCACACACAGTAAGAGCCTTTGCTTTTTTATAAACATCATCGATATCTTTCATATACACTTTTGACAATCCGATACCTAGATCTTTTGTCGCTCCGATTTGGGCTAAACTCAAATTTATATCCATTCCTTCTTTTATGAAATTAATTTTTTCAATCTCCACAGTTCTTGAGAAATGTATTAGATCATTTATGTCATAATTTTTTATTTCGTTTTTTAAGTCTATGTTATTTTCCAAGCTATTTTCATTCTTTATTACATTATCATTTAAGGATTCATAGCAAATGTTTGTGTGATTTTCTCTAATGATTACCTGCGAATAATTATCTTTTGAATATGCTCTTACATCTATATAGAAAAAATCTTTTTCAAAATCCACTTTCAATTTAATTTTGTCTTCTGATATATTGTTCTTAGCTAGTTGTAAAGTACTTTCATCCACATTATTTAGGACTTCGAGTCCGTCGGAAGATTTGCCTTGAATCATTGCGATAGCACAAGCCATGACAAGGCCTTTTTCATTAGTATAAGGTATTCCCACACACATGCCGTTTTTTAGAACATTGGCATTCACATAAACCTCTAAATTTTCTATTTCCTCGTTAAGTATCTCTCTTGCTCTTGCTACAGCCAAAGCCACTGCTGCCGGTTCTGTGCAACCCAAGGCTTTTACTACTTGATTTTTCAGAATAGATAATAATTTTTCTTCCAAGCATATCCCCTCCGAATATTTATTATGCAATAATCATGCCAAATAAGTTTCCGGCTATGAGGTCTACAACGCTCTGTTGGGATGATTTAAAAAACACTTGTGTAAAATTCTTAAAAAAATTAAGAATTAATTCTCAAATATGAGAAAAAAATCTCTTGTTTTTTAAGTTGATAATTGCATTAAATTGTATTAGTATATAGTAAAATTAAATGGGGGAGATCAGATGCAATTATTAATAGAGAGAATTATAAAAGATGGGATAATTAAAGACAATAATATAATTATGGTCGATTCATTCTTAAATCATCAATTAGATATAAAGTTATTAAACGAAATAGGCAGAGAATTTTATGAGAGATTTAAAGATAAAAAAACAACCAAGATATTGACAATTGAAGCTTCTGGTATTGCAATAGCCGCTATTGCTGCGCAATACTTCAATGTTGACGTATTGTTTGCCAAGAAGACTTTATCAACCAATTTGGATGATAATACATATGAGAGCAAAGTATATTCATATACAAAAAATGAGACATACACAGTACGAGTCGCAAAAAAATTTTTAAATGAAAATGACAGAATATTGATTATCGATGATTTTTTAGCAAATGGGAAGGCGCTAGAAGGACTTATTGACATTGTTTTCCAAGCTAATGCAAAAGTAGAAGGAATTGGCATAGTCATAGAAAAAGGATTTCAAGAAGGTGGAGAAAATATTAGAAAAAAAGGCTTTAATTTAGAATCACTTGTGATTGTAGA
>JAHDQA010000091.1 GCA_018434075.1 Tissierellaceae bacterium | reverse complement strand
GCATAAGATTCTCCTTTCTGTTTTGTTTTGAGTTATACACATTTTGACACTGTATATATACCCAAAATGGGGGGAATCTAGCCATTTCAATATAAAAAAAGGCAGTAAATATGCGAGTTGTAGAGTTTTGCAACGAGCTAGTATAAAAATTACAAGGAGGAATAATGATGAAAAGAAAAGTATTAGTTATGGTAATTTTAACTGTATTATTAGTTCAGTCAGTAATGGTTAATGCTTATGCAGAAACGATTAATCCCGAACTTAATGAGATTATTTGGGATACCCCTCCAGAAGTGTTAACGGAAGAAGAAGCTAATTTTATGAGAGAGAATAGTGGTAAGATTATATTTGAAAAAAACAATCTTCAAAGGATAGATACGAATGGAAACTTTACATTTGATTTTGAATTTAGTTTATCATCAGATAATTTCAAACTATCAAATACATCTACTACAATAAGTGTTAATTCTGATTTAGTTGGTTATGGAGGAAGTGACAGAACAGTATATAGCATTACACTTTATAGAAAGTCAGGACTATTTTGGATTTCCGAAGGAAGTAAAAAGTTTGATGTTGGAGAAAGCCAAAAGGCAACTTGGTCAAACTTACCAGATGATGCAACATTTTATATATATATGTCAACACCAACGGTTGCATCACCAGGAATGAGAATACAAGGAACAGGAAAAATATCAAATTTTAAAGGAATATAAATAAATTTATTTAAATAAAGATTCAAATTAGAGCTTATTAAGCTTTATGGAAAATAAAATTTATTGAGTTAACTATAGAGATTATCAAGGATGAAATCTTTTTATAATTCTTGATAGTTTCTATAGTTATAGGTTAAGAATACGGAATACAAATATGATTGGTGGTGAATTTTATAATGCAAAATAGAAAAGCAGTAGTAATTCTAATAGTACTGATAGTTTTAACTTCGTTAATTAAATTGAATCCCTTAACTAAAAGTGCACAGGCAAACAGAGAATTCATAGTAGATAGAACTGAAAATATTAGTATATCTCCTTTTTCAACTATTAAAGAGTACATTGTCAATGTAGATAGATACAATACAAACATAATATTAAAATTTTTTGCTATAAATTTAATATTATATTTACCTGTAGCATTCTTTTTAGGATTAAAAGATTTCGATAAGCTAATAAGCGTATTAATAATAGTTTTATTGCCTATTGTGCTGGATGTATTACAGAATGTATTTAGAATCGGAATGTTTGATATAGATTCCGTTATATTAAATGTATTAAGTTCTTTAGTTATATTTAGAATGGGAAGAAAAGTAAGCAGGACTGCCAATGCTTAATTAAGATTATATAATTTTTTTACTAAAATAATATAATATCGAATGAAGCCGATTATTATATAGATTAAGAACAATCTGCAGATAAAATTTATATTTGTTAATTGTTATAGATTTTCAAATGGATTTATGTATATTCTGCTGACCTAGAATTATTACTTTTAATCTGTGGAAATACCCAGTATGAATTGAACAAAAATGTTTATGGAGTAAATATATAGGTATGCATTGTGATTATATTAAGGAGTACGGATGTAGAGCATTCTTGTGGTGAAAAGGTACTGGAAGAAATTGATGAAAAGATTTTTAGGTCTAAGTTGAAAAAAATAATAAAAGCTATTATAGGCATAAGTTTTATATTTTATTTGTTTGCATTAATATTTATTTTATTTTTGAAACCGAGAGGATATGTATATGATATGCCATTTATAGAATATGTAAGGCATTCCATAAATATCTTCCCGTTTAAAACTATAAGTACATATGTAAAAGCACTTTTTAATGGAAATATGAATATAGATATACCCATAAAAAATCTAGGCGGTAATCTTATTTTATTTTTACCAATGGGGATTTATTTACCACTTTTAGCAAAAAAGATGAATTTCCTAAAATCATATTCTATTTTCATGATTAGTCTTCTATTTAGCGTCGAAATAATGCAATTAATCACAAGAAGAGGAAGTTTTGATATAGATGATTTTATTCTTAATATGTTAGGTGCTTTTATTGGATTTATAATTTGGAAAATAAAATTTGTTCAAAAATTACTAAATGAAAAGTTGAAGGATTTTTAGCATAATAAATAATAAGTATTTTTCTAATGATGCAAATCACATCATTGCAACTTATATAAATTCTTATTCTGAATTATGAATTAAAAGGAGTGCCCTATGAAAAAAAGAAAACCGTAAATTGTAGAAACATAACAGCTCTTATGCTTATTTTTCTGTTACTAATGTGTACAGCTTGTGCAAGAAAAGAAAATGAGGCTAAAACACCGGTCGATGACATTCCCTCAGAATAAGGTACGCAAAACACATCATCAGCACCGGACACCATTCAACAAAATTTTTCTACTCTGGATTTTTCAGATAGGAAATATTGTTAAATCAACGAAAATTGATGATATGGTCACATACGTTGAATATATATCCAAAGATTTCAATGAAGAAAATCCTGAAGGTTATACCTATTCATATATTGAAAGTCTGGTAGCATAAAACCCACTTTTTATAAAGTTGACAATGGACAAAATTATACAAAAACATATCTTGATTTTACACTAAGCAGTGCTAATGTAACTGCTATTAAGGCGTTTAATAATGGAACAAATTCTAACTGGCAGAATAAGCCTTCTGCATATTTTGGCATGGATATAAAGAATGTACCAAGTAAAACACTTGGTTATGATATGATGGATGCTTATTCAATTGCAACATCATTACCAAATCCAAAAACGGATTTAGAGAATAATGATCCTTTCGGATCAAGAAATGATGAAGCAGAGGTAATAGCACTTGGAACAGTTTCTGCAAAATCATACTATATGTCTGTAATGTGGTATGATTATAGAAGTGGTGGTTCTTCAGATAATGGAACATGGTATGTTAATGCAGAGATAAGTTCAAAAGGAATATTGGATTATAATGTTATACAGCCATCAGGTTGGAATGGATGGGCTGGATGTACTAATAAGTCATATGGAAAAACAGGTGGTGGTCTATAAAGTATAATATACAGGGAGGATAAATTATGAAAAAGCTTTTTTGGTCTAAAAAGGGTAAGCTAATTACTGCCCTAGTAATGACAGTATTATTTGCAAGTGGAGTGGCTGCTTACGCACAAGATAAACTAGTATATGATCCTGATAAGGCATATGCGAAAATCGATAAATCATATGAGGGTATTTTAGAATATGTAGATATGGTTGAAATTAAAAATGAAGAACTTAGTTCTACTGAAGTTGAAGATGTAATTACTACTGTTACCTTTTCGGAAGAGATTGACTTTTCTGAAATAGAGGATTTTATAACTAAATATAATATATATCCTGTTCAACTGCAAGCACGAGGATTAATGGATGATGGTACGAGGATTACCATATTCACTCGTACAGATATGGGGTTTGAAGCAACAAAAGAATTGTTATTGAAACAAGCAGAAGAAGATGGTTATGAGTTTATGGGCTTAATTGGAATGAATGCAGTAATTGATGCCCAAAATATAAAGGACGTTGAATCTGATAAGTTAACATATCTTGCAGACACATCAGCTGATAAATTTGCTAAGTTAAACAAGGAGGTTAGTGGGCAAAAAAGAAATAACTTAAAAGATGGAAAGCTAGGGGGAATATTCCCGCAATCATTAGCGTGGGACTTAGAAGATTTAGGTATTATAGAGTAATTAGCTGTTAATTTTTTTCAAAATGAAGGAATCAAATGCCATATATTATTAAAATACTAAAAACATTAGCGTAATTTGTAAGTAACTCTCTCCCCTTATTGGAAAATAAAGTAAGGGGAGATTTTTCTAACTCTTAAAGCAAGATAGATTAATGTATTATCTATCCAACGAGGATATCAGCTTGATAACGACAAATAGACAAATACGGAATATGAACGGTTATATCTATAATCACTGAGATAAATTGCCTATGGAGGAATTGAAAGAAATAGAAAAATCCATATTATAAAAAAATAAAGATACCTTATAACAAAAAATTAAATAGAAGTTTTAGAAATGTTGTAGGGAAAATATTATTCAAACGTTATATAAGTAAGAGCAGAAAAAGCTCTATAAATTGAAAGGATGTGATACCAATGAAAATTAAAAGGATGGCGACTTTTCTCTTAATTGTAATGCTATTTCTAAATCAAAGCATTCCAGCATTTGCAGAAACGTCGCCAAATGTGTCTCAAAGTGTTGGTATAGAAGTGCCTATAACTCCACAGTGGACAAACACTAATGATGTGAAACTTGATTTGTATTTTGTAAATGGTAAAGCAGAGTGTGTCGGGATAATTAATGGAATTTCTGGTACTTCGAACATATCTGCAACATTTAAGCTGGAACGGAAGGGGTTACTTGGGTGGTCACTAGAAAATTCATGGAGTACAAGTTCAAAAGGAGCCTCTCTATCGTTTTATGAAACGGATACTGTTGCAAAAGGCTATACCTATCGCCTTAGTGTAACTGCAAAGGTGACAGCAAATGGAGTAACGGAAACAGTGAATACTTCTGTAGAAGGAAAGTATTAAGGGTGGAGTTCATTTTATTATTGACTATATGGTTAAGATAAAAAAGTTTTGCGATATACAGTAAAACTTAATATCTTTGTATTCTAAAGATAGCGAAACTATTTTGGAAAAGCTCACCCTAAATGTTAGTTATTAATAAAAAAAGACCAGCTAATTAAAGTCAATAGATTTTAGCAAAATAATATTAAATATTTTTTGAAAAATTAATAATAAAAAAATGCACACCTAATAAACCAATGATTATTGGTTTAAAAAACGAAGCTGTTATTTAAAATTG
>JAHDQA010000034.1 GCA_018434075.1 Tissierellaceae bacterium | reverse complement strand
TTCGTACACTTTCATGTATTCGTCTGTGGGCTCTATGGTCTTGACGTTATAGCACTCCTGGAATGTCTTTCCTGCAGGTGCTGATCCATAGTCGTTCTCGTACATCTTAACGATGCTATCCACTATCCTGTTGACCTCAGGTATCTCCAAACCTGTAGTGGCCCTTGCGGTCTCTCCCATCATCCTGGCTTCCATACCAGTTGTCTTGTCCAATGCAACACCCTTTGCAGCTGCGACACCCGAGAGGATCTCACGTCCTGATGCAGTGTCTGTAATGGCCTGTGCAGCTGTTTCCAGCAAGCACATCTCTGTGCATGGACCTGAACATGGATAATACTGGTTACCTGAGAAAATGTTAGTGAACTCGCTGATGGTTGCACATGTCCAGCCTGCGATCATGAGGGTTTCCCTGGTGTTGGTGGAACCCCATCTGATGTGTACGGGACCGTCAAGATGCCAGCTTGCATTGCTCATTACCATTGCATTGATATGGGTTGCAACATCCACGATAGCTGTTTCTTCAACACCACCGGCATAACCACCGAATATAGGCATCTGTTCATCCATGATGATATCACTGTTAGCCTGATAGTGTGCTATTACAGCAATTGCATCCAGGTCGATCTTAAGCTCATTGAGCTGTGAGACCTCGTGACTATCACTGCTGATCATGCCACCGGCGCAGTCAGCAGATATATTTCCCTGAGCTGACAGGGAAGTCTCTGGTCCCTATATGCCCATGCCAGGGCGACCTGCCATGGCACATGCCTGTTTGATGAGCCTGGTTTCGCTCTTAGCTGCAAGTACCTCATATGGACTGCCTGGTACCGGTGATTTGCCACGGATGGACATCATCACACCATCTACAATGGTATTGACCTCCTTCTCCAGAGCATAGCTCATGTGTATCGGAATGAACATATCCTCGGAGATCGGAGAACCTGTTGGGCCACCCTGTATGATCGGTTTCTTCTTGTCACCGATATTCCTCTTGCTGACACGCACAGCATCCCTGCCAGTTCCCAGGGTAAATTCCTTACCTGCATTCTTAATGGCGTCCCAGATCTCATCCTCAGTATATTTGACAACCCTCTGGGTGTCGGTACAGAAGATACCACATTCAAGAAGTAGCTCGAAACCTGCCTTGAACAATTTCTCCATCATGTCCTTGTCAGTAGGGACGAACTCACCCTTGAAGTCCAGACCATACTTTTGCTTAAGCTCCATTGTCTTAGATGGAAGCACCATAAGGTCCCAGTCATCCTGAGTTATCTTCTCACCGGTCTTTGCACGGTCATAGAAATCATAAACATCAAATGATTTTCTGAATGTCATTACTAACTCTCCTTCATTTCATAAGGTCCAGGGCTACACGGGCTGCTTCGGCTGCATTCTCTGCAGTTGCATCTGCGCCGATCTCTTCTATCCATCCCTTAGTAACGGGTGCACCGCCGAACATACACTTGACATTGTCCCTGATACCTGCTTCCTTGAGCAGTGTGACCACGTCCCTCTGGCCAAGCATGGAGGTTGTCATGAGCGCAGAGCCTACCAGGATCACCTTCTCTCCCTTGAGCTTGGCTGCTTCCTCAATAACTTTCTCATTTGGTACATCTACACCCAGATCTATTATTGTGAATCCACTGGCACCTAGCATTGTGGAGACCAGTCTGTGACCTATGTCATGGATGTCCCCTTCCTGCACAAAAGTGATCGCTGTACCCTTGCCAGCACCTTTTGTGTCCTTTTGGAGTTCAGGAGTCAGAACCTCCATTGCACCGTTCATGGCTTTGGCTGACATCATGATCTGTGGTAAGTAGATCTCAGCTTTCTCAAATTTCTCACCAACGATATTCATGCCCACTGCAAGACCATCGTTGATAGCGTCAAATGCAGGAACACCCGCCGCAAGTGCTTCTTTTGCGGCTGCAACACAGCCATTGATATCCTGTTTGACTATGGTGTCTCTGAGCTTGTCAAGAATTTCTTGTTTTCCCATTTAAGTTCCTCC
>JAHDQA010000145.1 GCA_018434075.1 Tissierellaceae bacterium | reverse complement strand
TCTTTCAATTACGAGATTAAATCTCAAGGAGAAAACGAGTACACTCTATCTAATAACAATATTATACAGCAAACCTGAATAATACTTAGTCGAAAAAGGATTATAGGTTACCTTTAACAACCTAAATACATTATATAAGGAAAATAATAGTTTTTTATCTAAAAAGGCAGGGAAAACCTACTATCCATCTATGTCTTATGGATTGGCTAATGATTCAGAAGTGGTTTATGGTGAAAAGGATTATAGTTTGAAAAACAAATATGAGGATTTTACAAGTTATCTAGCTAGTAATGAGTTAATAGATTTAAATGTAGTAGAAGATACAGATGCAATAAAGGAGTTATTAAAAATAGGGTTTCAACACCATCAACAAGAAGTCTTTGGTATGCTAATCTATGATAGTAATGAAAAGATAATTGGAGCTGAAGAGCTTTTTAAGGGGTCTACAGATGCTTCAATTGTAGACTTAAAGATTATGGCTAGAACAATGTTCAACTATCAAGATGTAAAAGGATTTGCAGTATTTCATAATCACCCTAGTGGAAATCCTACTCCTAGCAGTGAAGATATAGCCATGACTAGGAGATTAGAAAACATGACTGAAATTTTTGATTTGGAGTTTCTAGACCATTTTATAGTGGGTAAGGAGAAGACCTTATCTTTTTCACAAGAAGTTAGTGGCTTTCTAAGCAATAATACAAGCTATCAGGATAAGATGGAAAGAATGTCAACTGTGAAGGAGGACAAGTCCATCTATGATGGTGAAAAGGCTATTGTAGAAGTAGGAGATAAGATTAAAACTGCACTATCAGATGAAACCATTGTTTTAGATGTAGATAAGGATAATGCTGTCTTATTTGATGGAAGACAATTTGTTGAAGTTTCTGGCTTACAATGTGATAATGATAAATTCTTTTGGAATCAAGGCAACTACTCTTATGAATATCCTCAGAAAAAAGATGGTACAGTAATTGATAAAATAAATAAAATAGTAGATGAAGACTATGAAGGTTTTGTTAAAGCTATGATTACTATAGAGAATGGTATAGAGGATCCAGAGCTACTAGATGAACTTTATGACAGATTTATGAATAACGATGGAGTAAATCTAATCAATGACTACTTTGATGAGCTTATATATGACCTAGAGTATGATATTACAAGCGGTAGAGAAAAGGATATTGAACTAATTGAAATGTCAAGCAAGGAGAAAGAGCTTTTTAATAAAATAGATGGCTTTGTTGATGCATATATAGATTTATCTAATGGTATGTATGATATAGATTATGATTTTGCAGATGGCTATCCACTAGATAAATCTTTTCATGATATTGATTTTATAAGCTGGGCTGAGGCAACTAAAAGAAATTTAACTAAGGTAAAAAATAGAATGAAGCCAGGAAAAGACAGTAAAGAAACAAAAAAAGAGTCAACTATTGAGAAACTTAATAAACTAAAAGATAAGGTAGCTAAGGATAGTATAGGAAGGACACAAGAGAAGGCTGAAAATAAAAAGAATGATAGGGAAATACAATAGCAGTAATATAAGCAAGTAATAGATATGGGGCAGGCTTCGGCCAGCCCTTCTTTTTTTATTTTTCTTAATAAAGTTTTTAGACAATATCTATGGGATAATATAAAAATTAGATTGTTATTAAAACTTGTTTGTTGAATATATAAACTATATCATTTAGAATATAAAGTAAGATGATTATGGAGTGTCTAATGGACACAGCAGAATAAGTATAAGTCCTATGTGTAAGAATAAGGATTAGTGCTTTTGAACTTGTAAGGTAGATAGGTTATTCGTCTTAGATCTTAAATGCCAAATTAAAAAGAGGGACAGTTGGAGGATAAGATTTAAAAAACAGCCGAGATATTAGATATAACTTATGGACAATCATTCAATTTACTGGATGAAGATAAAATTGAATCAACTAATTAGAAAATATAGAACAATGAAAAGGCTTCTCATCCAATAAGATTGCAGAAATTGATATAATTTAATTATCCCAAAGGAAATTGTTTATAGAGATATGTAGTGTAGAAAAGCAAGAAAATCTGACTATTTTAATTGAACTATAAGCTCTAATTTGAATGGACATGAAATTTAGCTAGGGGGTAAGGTATTATGAGTAAACTGTTAACGGAACAAAAGGTTTTAAAAAAACTTAATATTGAGAATTTTAGGCATCTCACAAAAGATAAGGTAATAACTATGGCCTCAATGCTAGATAAAATGGATCCAGAGGTAGCTAAAAAGGCGATAGAGCAATTTCCTGAGTTTTCAAATATAGCAAAAGAGATGCTTAAAGAGTATAAAGATACACTAGAGAAAGGCTTAGAAACAAACAAACAAAGTGTTGAATCATATTATTCAGTATGTAAAGCGACAATTGAAACCTTACAAAAACAACTGGAAAATGGGGATCTTTCATTCGAGGGAAAAAAATATATAATAGATAAAATGCTTGAAGTTTCTAAAATGATGAGTGAAAAGGATTCAGAGAATAAAAAGTTTATTGCAATTATGAGTGGGTTAGGTTTAGCGGCAGTTGGATTAGTAGTAGCTGGATTATCTTCTGCACTGGGTGGTAATACAAATATTGAAGTAAGTGATGCTGAAGATAAGATTTAATATATATCTAAAGGAGGTTTGATACTATGAACTATATAAAATTAAATAATATCCTTGGTCTAACTGATGAGGAAATTAATAATAGCAAAATAGAACTCAATATGCAAGCTGGAGTAGGTGGAGAATCATACATTGACCTTTGGCTTTATTGCGATGAAAAGGATAAAGAAAACGGAACCTGCTCAGAATGTGGTTATTGGGGTTGGTATGGCAATCAAAGAAATTTTAGACCAGGTCAATGGGTATTTAGCTTTGTAAGATTAAGAGATGATGAATGGCTTTTCACATCAGCCGCAGAGATTATTGAAGTACCAGAGAATACATTTGCAAAAGTAAAAATCATTGATAAATATAAGCCTTATTTTGGAAGGTTAGTTATTCAACTAGTTAAAGGAAATACCTTTGCACGATATACCTTTAATCTTTCAAAATACATAGAAGACAGTAGGGTAAAAGCAATTTTACCAGCATTATATGGTGGTGAAGATTTTCCGGGCTATGATAAGGTTAGATTATCATATAAACAGTTGAAAACAATAATTAAATACGGTAAAAATGATTGGCTTGCAGCTTTGGAAAATCAAAAGGCAGTATATTTGCTAACAGATATAACTAATGGAAAGATGTATGTTGGCTCTGCTACAAGTGATTATGGAATGCTACTTCAACGATGGAGGAGCTACATAGAAAATGGTCATGGTGGGAATAAAGAACTGATAGAATTAGTTAATAGCAAAGGATTCGATTATATAAAAACAAGCTTCCATTATTCTATTCTTGAAAATTACAATGCTAAAGTAGATGACCTTATAATATTAGAAAGAGAATCATGGTGGAAAGAAGTATTACAAACTAGGAACTTTGGGTATAACAGCAACTAAAGGGGGTGTCAATATTGAATAATGAAGAAAAGAAAGAAAAATTGAAGGAATTAGTCCAAAATAATGAGGAAATATCTATAGATAAATATTACTCAACCTTAGAAGAAATTGGAGACTATAAATCAAATTATAAAGATTACATGACGACAGCACCTATAAATGTTGATATTGAATTGAGTCGTTTATCAAATTCTGACTATGAACTTTGTACTGCACTTCTAACTATGCTTTTAAGAGAAGATTATTTCTCTAATGGATCATTTGAGGCGAGGTACTCTAACGGCCAGATTATGCCGGTTATAGAAAGAATGATAGAGTTATTATATTAAATCCTACATAAGTTAGTGCTTAAAATATATATAACTTGATTTTAAAAAGCTGTAATTGTAAATAGATATTACTGATATTAAGGATTTATAAGACAAATAATCACTGAATGTGGCACAGGCTCTAGCCTGGCCTTTTTTCATGCAAACTTCTAGTTTTATCTTAATAGAAATTATCTGAGTAATATATATGAGATAATATAAAAGTCAGAGTGTTTTAAAACTTGTTTGTTGAACATATAAACTAAATCATTTATAATATAAAATAAGATGATTATGGAGGTGTCTTATGGATACAGCAGAACAAATAAAAGTCTTGTGTGTTAGGATGGGGATTAGTGTTTCTGAACTTGCAAGGCGGATAGGTTATTCACCTCAGAACTTCAATGCCAAATTAAAAAGAGGGACAGTTGGAGAAAAAGACCTTAAAAAAATAGCTAATATATTAGGTATAACTTATGAGCAATCATTCACTTTACCGAATGGAGATAAAATTGAATTAACTAATTAGAAAATACAAAACAAGGGAGATAATTTATGTCTAAAAATAATAAGCAAGAAAATGGACAAACTTTAGAATCGATATTATTTAATTGTAGAAATGCACTACGGGGTGCTGGTGGAACAGAAAAAAATAGGGATGCTGTTATAGGCCTTGTATTTATAAAATTTGCTGGAGATAAATTTGAAAAAAGACGCAAGGAACTTAAAGAAGAGTATGGTGATATACCAGCCTTTTTAGAAAAGAAATCTTTTTATCTAGCTAAGAATGTTTTCTATTTACAAGAACATTGTAGATGGTCATATATTGTAAAAGAGGCTAATAGCAACGATATTGCTGTAAAATTAGACACAGCAATGGCTGATATTGAAAAGGATAATCCCCCATTACAGGGAGCATTGCTTTCTAATTTTTATAGTAGCTTAGGGGCTGATATCAGAACCCTTAAAAACCTAATAGATGAAATTAATAAGATAAATGAAGAAAGATTCCAGGAAGAAGACTTAATCGGAAGAGTATATGAATATTTTCTACAAAGTTATGCTGTGGCAAGTACTAAAGAAGAGGGAGAGTTTTATACACCAGCTTGTCTTGTTGAATTGATTGCAGAGCTAATAGAACCATATAGTGGGACAGTTTACGATCCTTGTTGTGGATCTGGAGGTATGTTTGTTCAATCTATGAAGTTTGTAGAAAGACATCATGGCAATAAATTAAAGGTTTCTATAGTGGGACAAGAGAAAAATCCAGATACCAGACGATTAGCAAAAATGAATCTAGCGATACGTGGAATTGCTTATGATTTAGGAGAAAAAGCCACTGGTGAGAGTTCAACATTTGTAGATGATCAGCATTTAAATAGAAAAGTTGATTATATAATGGCAAATCCACCATTTAATTTAAAAGATTGGCGAGGAGATAATGAATTATTAACTGATCCACGATGGCATGGCTACGAAACACCACCAAAGTCAAATGCTAACTATGCTTGGATACTTCACATGTTATCAAAATTAGATGTAACAAATGGTATAGCTGGATTTTTGCTTGCTAATGGAGCTTTAAACTCAGATGGCGTTGAGTATGAAATAAGAAAAAAACTTATAGAAAATGATAAAATAGAAGCAATTATTGTTTTGCCAAGGGATATGTTTTATACAACAGATATATCTGTGACTCTATGGATTATGAATAATAATAAAAAGGCAAGGACTTTAAATGATAGACAAGTTAAAGATAGAACAAATGAAATATTGTTTGTAGACTTACGTACTTGGAATGAAAATATTGCAGAATATGATATTTCTAAAAGAAGTAAAAAAAGAAAGACTATTTTAACAGATGAACAAATAGAAAAAATAAAAGATCTCTATTTTTCGTGGCAAACAGGTCAAGGTTATGATGATATTCCTGAACTATGTAAATCTGCAAGTTTAAAGGAGATTAGAGAAGCGAATTACTCACTTGCTCCAAGTAAATATGTGGAGTTTATAGATAGGGATTTAGATATTGATTATGGAAAAGAGATGATGCGTATTCAAGTTGAAATGAAAAATATAATGAAGCTTGAAAAGGAATCTCAAAAGAGTTTGGAAGAAGCCTTTGGAGGAATTGGATATGAAATTAAATAAACAAAGAATTGGTGATTTCATTGAAGTATATAATAAAAGGTGTGAAATATCTAACCTCACAGTGAATGATGTCTCAGGTATAAATAGAGATAAAGAATTTTTCGAACCCTCTAGGCAAGTTGGGGCCAATACATCGAAATATAAAATTGTTCCTCCAGGATACTTTGCATGTAATCTTATGCACGTCGGAAGAGATATAGTTTTACCAATATCAATGAACCACAGCCAAAAAAATAAAATAGTTAGCCCAGCGTATACAGTGTTTAAAGTCACTAACGAAAGTATAATTTTAAAGGAATATTTTTTTATGTTTTTAAAATCAGATGAAAAAGATCGTTTCTTCTGGTTGAATACAGATTCATCAATTAGAGAAGGGTTGGAGTGGGGGGTGTTCTGTGATATTGAAATTGAATTACCACCCATTGAAATACAGAAGAAATACGTTGCTGTATATAAGTCAATGTTGAAGAATCAAGAAGTTTATGAGAAGGGATTAGAGGATTTAAAATTGGTATGTGATGCAACGATAGAAAAGCTTAGACGAGAAATGCCTAGTAAGAAAATAAAGAATTATATACAGCCTTTAGATGATAGAAATAATAAGGAATTATATAATATTAATAATGTTAAAGGTCTTTCAATACAAAAGGAATTTATTGAAACTAAAGCAAACCTAAGTGGGGTATCGTTGACTTCTTATAAAATAGTAAAACCAAAATCCTTTGCCTATGTAACAGTAACGTCAAGGAATAGCGATAAAATTACAATGGCTTATAATAGAACTAGTGATACTTATATAGTTTCTTCTTCATATATAGTTTTTGAGGTATCAAAACAAGATTTATTAAATCCCGAATATCTATTTATGTTTTTTGAAAGGTCAGAGTTTGATCGCTATACGAGGTTTCACTCATGGGGTTCAGCTCGTGAAACGTTCACATGGGATGATTTAGTAGAGGTTGAAATTCCAATACCAGATATTAAAGTTCAAAAATCTATTGTAGATATATATAATGCCTATATTACACGAATGGAGATTAATGAAAAATTAAAAGAACAAATCAAGGATATTTGCCCAGTTTTAATAAAAGGCTCACTTGAGGAGGTGGCTAAAAGTGAAAAAGTTTGATGAAGAGCAGCTAGAACTTGCAATAATAGATTTATTCACTAAGCAGGATTATATACATCAAAAAGGAGAAGAGCTACATCGTAGATATGATGAAGTTATAATTGAAGAGGACTTATCCAGCTTTTTATCCTCAAAGTATTCTGGATTGACTAATACAGAATTGGAGAAGACAATTAATAAGGTTAAGCATATTAGCACCTACCCCCTTTATTCCTCTAATAGACAGGCATTCTTTTTAATAAACGAAGGCTTTGATTTAAGCCGGGATGATAACAATAAAATGCCATTACACATTGACTTTATTGATTTTGAAACTCCAACTAACAATATTTTTAAGGTTGTAAATCAAATTACTATCTCTGGAACAAGAGATCGTAGGCCAGATATGATAATCTTCATTAATGGAATTCCCATGGCGATTTTTGAATTTAAAACTGCTATTAGAGAAGATACAACTATTTATGATGCATGGGAACAAATTCATATGCGTTATAACAGGGATATACCTAACCTAACTAAATATTGCTTTTTATCTGTATTATCAGATGGTGCTAATACAAAAATGGGTAGTATTTTCACTCCGTATGAATATTATTACTCATGGAATAAAGCCAATGAAGAAGAAAAAGTTTCAAATGGTATTTCTGCCTTACTTACCATGATAAAGGGAGCTTTTAGTAAAGAGAGATTAATAAGTATATTACGAGACTTTATTTATTATCCTGATGATGAAAGTAAAGAATTGGCCATTGTCACCAGATACCCACAATATTTTGCTGCTAATAAAATGCTAGAAAATATAAAGAGACATCTAAAACCAGGGGGTGATGGTAAGGGTGGTACATATTTTGGAGCAACAGGAAGTGGCAAAACTTATGCCATGCTATTCTTATCAAGAATGCTCGCAACTCATTATAGGGATGTTTTTGATGCTCCTACTATTATTATTATTGTAGATAGAGATGACTTAAATAAACAAACAAGCAAGCTATTTGAAGACTCAAAACAATATTTAAAAGATAAAAAAGTAATGTCTATACCTGATAGACAGGCTTTAAATGATGAACTTGCTAATAATCAAAGTGGGGGAGTTTATATAACCACTATTCAAAAATTTTGTGAGACTACAGGCTTGCTTTCTGAAAGAAATAATATTATTTGTATTTCAGATGAAGCTCATAGGTCACAGACTAATATTGGGTCAAAATTAAAATATACTGAAAAAGGTGTGGAAACTACTTATGGTTTTGCAAAATACCTAAGAGATAGCTTTCCAAACGCAACCTATGTTGGATTTACTGGAACACCAATAGATGAAACAATTCATGTTTTTGGTGAAATCGTTGATAGTTATACTATGAAAGAAAGTAGTGACGATGGAATTACAGTAAGAATCCAGTATGAGCCGAGATTGGCTAGGGTTATAGTATCTGAAGACCAAGTAAAAGAAATAGATAAATATTACGAAGAGGTTATTAAGGAAGGCTCTAATCCAGAACAGGTAGAGACAAGTAAACGTGCAATGAGTAAATTGAGCAAAATACTTGGACATCCTGATAGGATAAGTAAGTTAGCCTACGATATTGTAGAGCATTACACAAGACTTTGCAGTGAAAAACCTAATATTGTACAGAAGGCAATGATTGTATGTGCTAATAGGACTTTGGCCTTTTTAGTTTATAAAAAGTTAGAAGAAATACAGCCAGATTGGTTTATTCCTAAGAAAACTGAAAGAAATGATTTAGACGAGATTCAATTAGAAAAACTAAAAGAGCTTAGCAAAGTGAATTTAGTTGCGACTCAAGGAAATAATGATCCACAAGAATTATTTGATTTATGTGGCAATAAAAGCCATCGTCAAATGTTAGACGAGCAATTTAAAAACAATGATTCCAATTTTAAAATTGCTATAGTAGTTGATATGTGGATTACTGGTTTCGACGTACCTTCTCTTGCCGTTATGTATATAGACAAGCCGTTACAGAAACATACTTTAATACAAACAATATCAAGAGTAAACAGGGTTTTTGAGGGAAAGGAAACTGGTCTTGTTGTGGACTATATTGGAATAAAGGAAGAAATGCTGAAGGCAGCAAAACAATATGGAAGCCCTCAAGAAAGCCCTATCGATGAATTAAATATTTCTTTAAGTATCTTTAGAAACCATTTATCTTTAATAGAGGATATGTTTATTCAATTTGATTCATCAAAATTTTTTAATGGCAATCCTACAGAGCGACTATTATGTCTAAACTTAGGCTCTGAGTTTATACAAACCTCAAAAGAGACAGAAATGGCATTTATGGATTTATCTAGAAAGATGAAGGCGGCTTATGAAATATCTTATCCATCGGGACAACTTACAGATAAAGAAACAAATCAAGCTCAATTTTATTTGGCAATTCGTTCAATAATTTATAAGCAAACTAAAGGAAATGCTCCTGATGCCGAAGTTATGAATAAGGTTGTTGAAAAAATGGTATACGATGCTATAACATCTACAGGGGTTGAAGATATAGTTAATAAGGGTACGGATGAGCTATTTGGTGAAGAGTTTCAAAAACAAGTAGATGAGATAGATATGCCTATATCAAAATTCAATGCCTTGCTAAAATTACTGCGAAAAACAATAAACAAATACGGGGAAAATAATAAAGTTAAAGCTATAGAATTTTCTGAAAGACTAAAAAAAGTTGTTGAATCCTACAATAATCGTGATTCCCAAGTCTTTGTTAGTGAGGTTGTTTATGATTTTATTAACAGCTTGTCAGATGAATTACTAGAAATTTTAAAAGACCTTCAAGAGGATAAAATATCCTTTGAAAAGATGGGTATTTCCTATGAGGAAAAGGCTTTCTATGACATATTGATAAAGGTCAGAGATGATAACGATTTTATTTATGAAGATAGTAAGTGTCTAATTCTAGCTACAGCTATTAAAGAATTGGTAGATGATAAATCTCAATATGCAGATTGGGCTAGTCGAGATGATATAAAAAATCAACTCAATATGGACTTGACTGTTTTATTATATAAACATGGTTATCCTCCAGAATGGGATGAGGAGATATTTGAAAAAGTAATGGAACAAGCAGAGAATTTCAAGAAAAATATACTCGATGATAGCAATGTATCCTCGATAAATAAGAAATTTAAATCAACTACTTCAATTAAATATTGGCTAAGAGGTAATATAGAAAATGATAATTTAAAAGTAGCAGAAACAAATGCTAATGCGGAATAAGAGAAATAAAATGGTAAACATTTAGAAATAAAAAGGCCTAAAAATAGGGGAGGAAGATTATGAGTATTCAATCAGAGTTCAAGAAATTTAATGACAAGATAAGACTTGATTATGGAACTAATTCGGAACTTGCGGAGAAAAGAGATATTTTATTGGGAATTTTAGAAAAAGATGAAGATTTACCATCATTTAAGAAATTAGACCAGGGAAGCTATGCTATGCACACAGGAATAGAGCCAGGAGATGATAGAGAATACGATATTGACGTAGGTTTGAGATTTAATGTTAATAAATCTGAGTATGATCCTATGGATTTAAAGGAAGATATAGAAAAGCTTTTAAAAAATCATACAGAGTATGGTGCAGAAATAAAAAAACCTTGTGTAACAGTAACTTATAAAAAAGATGGAGAACCTTCCTATCATGTGGATTTAGTAGTATATGTTTATGAAGATAAAGAAAATAGTGATAGTCAGATTTATATTGCAAAGGGAATTGAATGTAATAAAGATTCTCAGAAATGGGAGATAGCTGATCCTAAGGGATTGGTAGAGTATATAAATAATGGAGTAGAGAAGGGGAAACAAAGGGATCAATTTAGAAGGATATTAAGATATCTTAAAAGGTGGAAACATAGAAGATTTTCTGCACAAGGACACTCTGAACCACCAAGTATAGGGCTTAATTTAATTGCTCTAGATAATTTCATATATTATGAAGAAGATGACTTTAGTGCCTTAACTCATGTAGTAGATGCTATTGTTAATAAATTTGTCTTTGAAGGAATTGATAAAGATGGAGACTTTTTATATAGGATAAAGTTATTGTTGCCGATGGAACTTGCATTTGAACTAAATTCTGATGTTTTTGAAAAGATGAGTGATAGACAAATGACTGATTTTAAAGAAAAGGCAGAAAAGTTACAATCTGATTTAAATGATGTAGAGAATGAAACCGATGAACATAAAAAGTATAAAAAGCTTCAAAAAATATTTGGAGAAGATTTTGAGGTTCCAGAAGAAGATAAGACAGCAAAGAAACAATATAATTATATACCAAGTTCCAGTTCTTCAGGGATGGAGTAACTTGTATGGATTTGAATTTAATAAAAAATGATTTATTAGATAAACCTTACTTATCAGGTATTAAGATAAAGAATAATGAGAGTTATAAAAATCAAAGCTATGATGTGAAGATTAAATGTGAGCTAAAGGTAGGCAGTTCATGGTTTCCAATAATAATAGGAATTCCAAACAACTGGGGACAGAATCTTGTTGATATTTATATTGAATTGGAAGAAATACCATATATTCCTCATATTGATAATAAAGGTAAGCTTTGCTTATATGATTTAGAAGGTTCTATTATAGAGAAGGATTTGTTGGGAATCTTAAATCAATGTATTTTGCGAGCACAATTGATAATTGAAGAGGGGATAAGTAAGAAAAATTGGAATGACTTTTTAGAAGAATTTGATTCTTATATATTATGCTTACCAGAATGGAAAAGGGCTAAAGCAGTTATACCAAATTTAGAATCAAGTAAAAAAATATCTTACTGTCCAACAAAAGAAATAAAAAAACAAAGAAGAAAGAATGAATCCTATTCACAATATCTAAAAAGAACTGAAGTAAATGATTATTTTGCAAGTATAGATACAAATGATTTTAAGGAATGGGGGTATAACAATTCAATTAAAAATGGATTGTATTTATATAGTGAAGCTAAGGATATTATTTATCCTCCTAAAATTGACAAACCAATATCTGTAGAATATTTGAACGTAATTTTTGAAAGTGTAAAAATTACATCAGAGATAAGAAAAGTTATAAGAAAATCTAAAGAAGAATTGTTTACTATATTTGAAGTCAAACAACCCAATGGTATTTCTAATACTTTTGGTGTTATTATAAAAGCTCCATGTTTTAATACGGATTCTACTCTTGAATTAAAGAAAAAGACGGAAATAATTCCCTTATATGTAGAAAGGCTGGATGAACGTAGTCTTTTAAACAGAACTTCTTTTGACGAAAATATTTTATCTAACAAAGAGTATCTTTTAATAGGATGTGGCTCAATAGGTGGATATGTATTTAACAACTTGATAAAATCAGGATGTAAAAGTATTACCTTGATAGATCACGATATACTGCAGTCAGAAAATATTTACAGGCATTTACTTGGAAGAGATTATATTGGGGATTATAAAGTAGAAGCACTTAGAAAATTTGGAGAGAGAAGTTTACCTGGTTTAAAAATAAAAACTATTGCTGAAAAAATACAGGATGCAATTGATGATTGTGGTATAGATTTTAATGATTATGATTATGTAATTGCGGCAACAGGAAATGCAATTGTAAATATGTGGATAAATGACTATATAAATACTAATAAAATTAATACTCCTGTATTTTATATTTGGAATGAAACGCTAGATATAGGTTCTCATGTAGCAGTAATCCAATTTGAAAAGGGAGGTTGCTATGAATGTATTTTTAAACGAGATGAGGTATTGGGGTTATATGATTCTACTTCATATTGTAAGCCAGGACAAAGTGTTACAAAAAATGTATCTGGTTGTAGTGGCACCTTTATACCTTATGGTTCTCTTATATCTATTCAAAGTAGCGTATTATTTATTGATTTGCTTAAAAAATTTGCCGAAGGAAGAATCGAAGAAAATATAGTAGTCTCAGAAAAAGGCGATGATTATTATTTTAAAAAATCGGGCTTTATTTTATCAGATAACTATAATAATCAAAAAGATAAAATTTCTACAATAAAAGGCAATGAATTTAAAAATATTGCTTGTAATGTGTGTGGTGGCAAATAATGAGGATTAATTCAAACAATATAGAAATAAAGATTTGTTATTCTGTTTTTCAAGTAATGAGGAAATATATCCAGCTAGGGGCTGGATCCTTGGAAGCAGGTGGTATTTTAATAGGCAAAGAAAACATATCAGATGATAATATTACCATTAAATATATTACTGAGCCTTATGCAAGCGATAAACGTAAATATAATAGATTTATTAGAAA
Organism: Tissierellaceae bacterium; assembly: GCA_018434075.1. GTDB lineage: Bacteria > Bacillota > Clostridia > Tissierellales > Tissierellaceae > Soehngenia. Next base: position 6,878 of record JAHDQA010000145.1, on the reverse strand, counting down.
AGATAAAAAACACATTGAAATATTTAATGAGATTTTTAATTCAAGCAATGAAATATATTGTTATATTGGGGAATGGCATACCCATGATGAAGATTTGCCTAATTATTCGAGATTAGACTTGAAAAATTGGAAGAAAATAATGAAAGAATCGCCAGGAAATATAGAGCATTTTCATATTATAGTTGGCAGTAAAGCTATAAGAATTTGGAAGTTTGGAAAATTACTAAAGGATCCTGATTTGATTAAAACAATATATTGGGAGGATGTGATGGATTTTGATGAAAAAGTTTGTTGGCAAAATAATAGATAATGGAAGGGCAATTATTCAAATTTTATTGCTTGTATTTTGTTTTTTATTTCCTAAACACGTAAACTTATCTGAGATAATAAGAACGTTATTTGGGGGTCAAAGTCCTGATTTTTCTACTGCTAAATACTATTATCTTATGCAATCTGGAAATTGTACAATGGGAATATTATTAGCAACAATTGTATTGTTTAAATTTATTCGTAAAAGTAATGAGGAAAAAATTTTGCTTAAGGGAAATATTTATCACGATTATTCATATATTTGGTTTTGGATTTGTTCTAAAATTCTTGGATATAATAGTTGTAACTTAGTATTAGTTCCAATTGCAATGCAATACAAACTTGTAATACGAGGAACATTTGAAAAATATCCAATTCCTGAGGAAAGTTTCCCAGAAAGGGATATGAATGTCATAGTTAAATATGAGAATAAAGATGCAGAAAATGCTAATGAGATTAATTTAATTTTAGAAGATACTTACCCTATAACCAAAAGTCAAATTCCTGAACTTAAGAAACCCTTACGAACCATAATAATAAAGCATGATAGAAAAGATGATGTTTCTAGAATTTATAATAATAAATTTGTGAAAGAAATATGTAAAGAAGCAAGAGCTTTACCTGAAAAAACTATTGTTAATATTTACTCTACAACTAACCCAAAACACAACTATGAAATAGCCAAACAGGCTTTTTCTCTTGCTAATAGGGGCAATATAAAAGAGTTATATATCTATCAGCAAGAAAGAGGGAATACACGTAAGTTTACTAAAAGGAAGAAAATATATAGATTTTTTGAAGAAGAATAAACCAGGCTAGAGGTCGGGTTCATCTCTCGACCTCTTTCCCCAAATAATTATCATAGTTCTTCTTATACTGATATAGTCTATCCTGTTCTTGGCGAGATTGATTGAGTTTCTCAATGAGAGACTCTTTTTTTGTATGAAGTTTTTCAAGATCTTCGTATATTTGTTTGGTAGTAGGCAGGACATCGGAGTCCTGGAAACTTTCAGCAACTGCCTTTTTATAAAGCATAAGTTGAAGGTTATATTCATCAATAAAGGCCTTATCTTCAGGGTGATTTTTAGCATGTTTATAAATTTCTTTATACTGTTCTATGATATAGCGGTTCTCCATAACCTTCTTTTTTACTTCAATAAGTTTTTCGATTTCCTTATTCTCTGTAAGAAGATTTTGAACTTCAGCAGCTTTTTCTTGGAGAGCTTTTTCTAGTTGTTCTCGTGTTTTAAAACCTTCACTTCTAACCTGGTTAATAGTATCTGCCATAGTAGAAAGGTTATGCTTTGTTGCCCAAAATTTGTATCCAGGAGAGCTTTTAACCTTGTCATTAGCACTTATATCAATAACATTATCTAAAGGCTTAAAAGGGGCTTTAGGGTGTTTGCTTTTCATGTCAACTTCTTCTAGGATACGTTCTTTTAATCTTTCCTCAGTATAATTTTCCCCTATTCTCATAGCCCTTGTAAAACGTTGCTGACCATCTATTTTTTTAAAAGAAATATGCTTTCCATATTTTATTTCATATCCATATTGTTTCATAAGATTAAGAAAATCATCCCAGCCTTTAGCTTTCTTAATTGCTCTATCTATATCAAATTGAAGCCTACCCTTCCAGGAGGTGCCTTTCTTTCTCTCTTGATATTCCTTATAAGATTTACCTTTAGTTTTATATTTTTTCTTGTATTTCTCATAGTATTCATCTATGACAACAAGATTATTTTCCTTGCAGAGCTTATCACTTTGATACCTAATTCTATGGTAACTTCGTTTATTAGACTGATAGCATTTTCCAGTTTTCCAATTAACATTATTAAAAATAATATGATTGTGAATATGGTTGCGATCCACATGGGTTGATAGTACATATTCGTATTCACCATTTAAAACTTCTTTGGCCAGAGCAAGACCTATCTCGTGTGCTTTTTCAGGGCTTACCTCTCCAGGAACAAAACTTTGTATTAAATGTCTAGCCAAAACTGTTCCTCTAGTATCATTGACTTCCCTTGTATTAATAAATTGTAGATGGGCAGTTGCAGGAGAACAGCCCTCAGAACTTATTAATATTTGATCATCAGTTTTATCATCACTAGTAATATAATCAATTGCAAGGCTGAGAGTTGATTTGATGGGATGTATCTTTGTAATTGCCATTTTAATCAGCTCTATTCATATATTTTCTTGTCAGGATATTTTGAATTTTAATTATTTCTCTTGAGATATCATCATTCTCTTTTTTAAGATCTTCAATATCTTCTCTATAGATTATTCCTGTACTATTTACTCTCTTTGCAATTTGGTTAAGGTTGTTAGAGTTTTTCCCTATAAGAGTTTGTAGCCTTCTAAAAATATTCATATCAATTACAAATATAGGGGCTTCAAGGACACTTTTCCTTATAAAATGTCCCATTGATTTTGACTTGCTCATTTCAAGTTTTTTCTTAAAAAGTTCCTTTTCTTCATCAGTAACCATTACATGAATATCATTTTTTCTAAGTCTATTTGCCATATAAATCCTCCTTTTCTTTCTTCTTTATAACAGGGTATTAGGGGTGTCCCCTAAATCATTCCGATAGGAACAAGTAGAAAATTAGATAAAAAGAAGCGAACCTAAATGGGTCCGCTTCATCAATTTTCTCGTAAGTGTGTCTACACTTACTGTGCTTGCTATTAAAGTTATTTTAAAAGCAGGCATTAAGCTAAATATTTGATTTATATATTTATATTACCGCACTATGGGACTAATGTCAGCGTAGATTAGCAAATTGTAATAAAAATACTTACTTTGATAAATTATGAATAAGAACATCTAAAAGAGAAAATTTCAAGAAAATAAAATGGAAAGATCAATTTGCGATATATGAATGAGCAGGAATAGGATAGATAATCAAATATTTTCTAATACCCTAAAAAGAGCAGCAAAGAAAAAGCATTTAGATTATACTTTTCTTATAGAATACGAAAAAAACTTAATGTAAAAACATTAAATACGTATATGTAGCTACTTACTTATTTAAAATTAATATCCTTGGTTTATACCTAAAATAGCATGGTAGTATAACTAAGAAAGGAAAAAAGATTTATTTGTAGACTCAGATCCATAAGGCTATTTATCCATCGGCTTAGGATTCCCATAGCCAGATAAACTTCTAAAAACTATTTTTATAAATCCTTATAAATTCCTTATAATTATCTTTTATACTCTGCTTATAGGCAAAATATAAGTTTATTAGGAGGTAATTAAGATGTCAGATTATATTTTAGAAGTAAAGGGCTTAACTAAAAAATTTAAGAACAAATAGATGTTAATAATGTTTCCATATTAATTAGATAGGTGAGAGGAAGATTTATGGGAGGTGGGAAATTTTGATATTTATATTATCTAATCTAATGTCAGATGATGGGCGGATTTTATTAATAAGCTCTTTTTAGAAATGAATGTTAAAATGTACAATATTTCCTTTAATATATTAAAAAATAAATTTGATGCATTTGATGCAGAAGAAGCCCTAGCACAAACATTTTTAAAGATTATTGATAATATAGATAAGATATCTAAATTACCATGTCCCCAAATCGAACCCCACTGCGTTATAATAGTGAAGAACGAATCAATGAATATTATAAGAAAGCGCGAGAAACTTGTACCTACAGAAGATGTAGACTATTTTGACCATAGTGATATAGACCATAGCATTTAAGAGGAATATCTAAAAACAGTAAATAAAGAAAAATTACTTTCTTGTATTAATAAACTTTCAGATGAAGAAAAAAGCTTACTCCATTTACGTTTTGTTAATGAAATGAAATTTAAAAATATTTCTAAGCTTCTAGGAATAACTGAAGAAGCTGCAAAGAAACAAGGACAATGCATTTTAAGAAAATTACGTTCATACTATGAAGAAGGTGATAAACATGTCCCTTTTTTCCTTCTTGTGCGTTATAAGGTAAGAACCTAAATAATAGCTAAGGAGGATCTTTTATGAAGCTAAAAAAGATAGGTGTAACTGGAATAGCAATTGCATTGTTAGTTGGGGGTGGTGCAACAAATTATACTTACGCGATGGAAACACAAGAACAGATATTAAATAATGTTGATTATCAGCAATATTACTCCACTTTGGAATAATATTGCTGATATTACACCCTATATTTCAGCAGAAGGTATGACTCTTTATCCAGAAGTATATATAAAAGCTAAAGGTTCTTCAGGTTCAATTAGTGGAACAATGTATTTGGAAAAGTATAGTTTTGGAAGATGGAGGTGGGTTTATAATGAGCGCTAAAGGATGGCGTGAGTTTAGACAAGATGCACAAGTAATTTATGAGAAAATCTGTCCTATCTAGTGTAACCCATCCAATTTCTTTCATTAATCTTTAATAATTTCTGTATATCTTCAATTACCTGATCGGTAAGCTTTATCCTGGTTCTGCTACTTGTATCATACTTAGGTGTTGAAGACATTTCTTCTATCAAAAGCAATATTTCCTCTTCATTTCTCTTTTCATCTTTTTGTAATTTATCTAAATGTTCGCTTTTAGATTCGAATTCTTTAATATATTTTGATACTGTATCTCTAGAAATCTTAAGCTCCCTACTAATTGCTCTTTGTGATTTGTTTTCCCTGAAATATCCTAATAATATTTCATCTTTTTGGCTCAATTCTATCAACCCCCATCTCCCCCTTAAGTTTCATTAAGGGGTATTATATTTTATGGTGGCCTACTTTTAGATTAACATAAACACTATGGCAGTTATCATAAACTCAGCACTATTACTTTGGGAAAAAGTATGATGAATTTATTGCGTCAATGTTTTATAGTTGTGAGTATAATGGATGATTTAAATTTATTAAAAATAATATTAACAAAAAAAATACAGAAAGAATAATAAAATTATTCTTTCTGTATTTTTCTTATTAGTCATCTTTCTTATTTGCTTGTTCTTCTTTCTTTTTTTCTTCATCAGTAATTTCTTCTACAATTTCCATAGAACAACAAGAAGACTTTTTAGGTTTTCGAATTTTAGAGAAGAATGATTTCTTTTTATCAGACATATTTAACACCTCCTCCTACATAATTATATTAAATACATAACCCGTTATAATAGCAATAAAGAAAATGGAAAGGACAAATGCAATCATCATTTTCTTTTTAAATATTGAATTCAGTATGGAGAGCTCAGGTATACTTGCACCAGCACCACCTATTATAAGGGCTACCATTGTACCATAGCCTACACCTTTATCAATAAGTATTCTTGCTACTGGTATCATAGTTTCTGTTCTTATATACATAGGTATACCAACTATGGCAGCCACAGGCACTGACAATAAATTTGATTTTCCAGCAAATTTTGATAGTAAATCTTGAGGTATGAACTCATAGATAAATGAACCTATACCAGCACCAAGCACTAAGTATGGAACTACTTGTTTAAGTAATACTAAAGATTCAGTAAATGCATGCTTAAACGCTATTTTATTTTTTTCTAAAAATGTCCCTTCAAGATTTTCATAAACTAATTCATCATCACTATCTCCTTTGATACTAACATTTTTAACTTCTTTTTGATAGCCTAGTTTATCAAGGAGTAGTCCAATTACAACTGCAATTATAAATGTAAACACTGCATATATGATAGTAGCCTTTAATCCAAAAAAGGTTAAGAATAATATTATGATAGCAGGGTTTAGCACAGGTGACGTTAATAGAAATGAAATCGTTCCTGAAAAAGGAGCTCCACTTTTTAATAATCCAACTAAAATAGGTACAGTTGAGCAGGAACAAAATGGTGTTACAGCACCTAAAAGAGCACCTAAGATACTATTTAATCCTTTACTTGGTGTAGTAAGTATTTTTTTAATTTTTTCTTTAGATAAGTAAATTTGGATTAATGCTACAATAAAACTGATTAATATGAAAAGTAGCAATAATTCACCCATAAGAAATAAAAACATTTTTCCTACTTCTATTAAACTACTCATTTGAAACATTATCCTTCCACTCCCCTTTATTTATATTTTTGAAAATGCCACTGATAATACTATAACTACTATTATCTTGGTTTAAGGAATAGTAGTTCCAAACAGCCACTTTCTTTTTATTGATTATGCCAGCATCACAAAGTATCTTTAGATGATATGAGATATTAGATTGGTTAATATTAAAGAAATTACCTATATCGCACACACATCGTTCTCCATTTACATATAAATATAAAAGAATCTTCAAGCGTAATTCATCTGACAAGGCATTAAATAATTCAACATATCCACTTATTAAATCCATTGTATTCACCTACCTTTTGCATATATCAAAATATATTGGTATATACATCAAAAAAAATTGATGTAGTTAATATTATAATATGCATAACTTTTAATTTTGTCAACTCCTTCTAAAAAAAATTATAAATATTCTATGATAATGTCATATTAAATTTAATCTGATAAAATGTCAGTATGAGAGAGGAGATTTTTAATATGACCCAAAAGGAAATAACAAGACTTAGGGTTATTAACCAAACTATTGATGGAGTATTAACTATT
>JAHDQA010000016.1 GCA_018434075.1 Tissierellaceae bacterium | reverse complement strand
GAACAATTTTAAATAACAGCTTCGTTTTTTAAACCAATAATTATTGGTTTATTAGGTGTGCATTTTTTTATTATTAGTTTTTCAAAAAAATATTTAATATTATTTTGCTAAAATCTATTGACTTTAATTAGCTGGTCTTTTTATATATCTTAATTGTTTAATTTATCACAATTTTTATTCTATTTCTACCCCTTTTAGAATTTGTAAGGAATTCTTAATAAATGGGCAAAGAAAAAAGAAATGAAGTGATGAGAAAAAATGGCTGGAATCCAGATAAATTAATCACTTTCATTTCTTAACTCTTATTATTTTAGCTATTAATATCCCTATGATATAATTAAGTCAAACGGAGAACAAATAAGTATTTTGTTATACAAGCTACGATAAATGATCTCTCTAACTTCTTTAATTTTTATTGGTATTGCACATTTTCATTTTATAGAGATTTTTGTCCTCTTTGCAATATCATCCATTTTTATCAGAGCATACATATATTGTACTTTTATTGTACTTTTAGTTACTATTGTTATATCTTATTTGTTACTTTTTATCAAACAAGTTTTTAAATTCTTCCAAATCAACATATTTTATACGTCGCCCTTGCTCAGTATCTACCATATCTAATAAGATATATATTTCCTTTTCATCATTTTTATTATCTACATTTGTAAATTTTATCTTGGCTGAATATGAATCTGAATCATTGGTTTTTTTAAGTTCTTCAATACTGTATTGGACTTCTTTATATTCTTTCAAATATAAATTTGGTAATAATCTGTTCTTAATTAATCTATCAATTTCTTCTACTGTTAAAGTTTCTTCCCATGTTTTCATCCAAGAATCATCATCTAAATTGTTTAACATTTCTAGATCTATTTCATCTTTACCTAATCTAATCATTTCTGCATCTAATTTTTCAATTAAATTTTCCCAATCTTCTTCAGAATAATTAAATTGTTCAAAATATGAATTTAAAAAACTCTCTATTACCTCTTTATCTTCATCTGGTATATTTTCTTCATCATTTGAATTTATGCAAGATGTTAAAAGGATCACAATTAATAAATTTACTAGAACTATGGATATTATTTTTATTTTTCTCATATCTTAGTTTAGCGCCTCCTTTACCTATATAAAAACTCCCTAATCGAACTTCTTATGAATCTAATTTTTATTAATTTGTATGCTAATATTATTTTAATCTTATCGCTTTATCTTAATTGTTTAATTTATCACAATTTTTATTCTATTTCAACCCCTTTTAGAATTTGTAAACAATTTGTAATAATGGTAATTTTTAACTTGTCATTAAACAATTTATAAATTAGCCGATATGAATAAACAGGAATAATATACAAACACTAAGAGGATGGTGAATATGAAAGGTACTGTAGTAAATATATGGTTTAACACTATAGAAAAAATAATGGGCAAAGAAAAAAGAAATGAAGTGATGAGAAAAAATGGCTGGAATCCAGATAAATTAATCACTCCTCTGGAAGAGATCGATGACCAAAAAATACTTAGTCTTATGAGCGCATTTGCAAAAGAAAACAACATGAGTTCAAATGAAATGTGGAGAGTTTTAGGTCAAAACAACATTAACTCTTTCTATAATTGGTTTCCTTCTTATTTTGAAAAAAATTCAGCCAAGAATTTCCTAGCATTGATGGACAAAGTACACACTCAACTTACTAAAATGATTCCAGGTGCAAAACCTCCAAGGTTAATTCCTGAAGATGTTGATGACAATACCTTGATAATTACTTATAAGTCCAAAAGAGGTTTAATTGACTATTTTCTAGGTCTTATAGAGGGCACTGGAGAATTTTTTAACGAGAAAATTGAATCCGAGATACTAGAAAAAGATGTAGATAGCGAAGGAGTACATGTAGTAAGGGTAAAGCTTCATTTTGAAAAAGGAGATAAAAAACATAGAACCTATAAACTGTCAAAAATATTGTCACTGGCATTCATAAAATATGCGCCTGTTAAAATTGCCATTTATCCGACTATATTGACATTCGCACTCATTGCGATATTGAATGGTTTTAAAGACTATGTACTTTTGGCAGGCGTACCACTTATAGTTTTGATCTCTACAGTTTTTGTAGCTAAGTCAATAATTAAGCCATCTTTAGATTTGCCGGTGGAAATTAAAAAACTTGGCGAAATTCAATTGGATGAAGATTTAATTGTGCACACTAATGACTACAATGAAATGTTGTTCCAATCAGTAAACGAATCAAAAAACAGGTTGAGAGAAGAAATAACGTATTTTAAAGGTGGAATGGATGACTTGTATTCATTCATTGGCAAATTTTCAAAAGTTGCGGAGAACTTGGGAGATGTTTCCGACTCAATTTCAAAAGCAGTTCAAGAAGTTGCTGACGGTGCAGTACATCAAGCAAATGAAGCTGAAAACTCCGTAAGCATTTTATCCGACAATATAGAAATGATAGATAAAATAAGCAAAATGCAATTGGAGGGCAAAGAAAGCCTAGGTAAAGCTGTGGATCAAATAGAAACTTCTTTTGACAACCTTGAGAAAGTTTCTACTAATCTTGAATTGGTAAAAAATAATTTTTCAAATGTAAACAAGCAAGGTCAAGAATTGAGTAAAAATATCAAAAGCACTATTGAAATTGTAAACACAGTTGAAAGCATAGCTGAACAAACAAATCTCTTGGCTTTAAATGCGTCCATTGAAGCTGCGAGAGCAGGAGAAATGGGCAGAGGTTTTAGTGTTGTCGCAGAAGAGATCAGGAAATTAGCAGAAAATTCAAAAGGTGCTGTAAATACAATAAACTCAAGCTTAAACGAATTCACAAAAAGTGTCAACAGCATGGTTGGGCAGATTAATGACCAGTTTATACAATTGGAGACAGGCACTCAGACTGTGGCAGATGTAGTTAAAGACAGTAGATTGGCTTCAAATATGATAAATGATGTCAAAGATATGATTTCTGATATATCAGAAAAACTCTTATCTGAAACGAAAAAAATCGACAAAGTTTTTGAAAACATCAACAACCTCGCTGCAATAACACAAGAAAATAGTGCTACATCAGAAGAAATGAGCGCAAATGTTACCAATTTCTCCTCAGAAATTGTAAGTTTGACTGAAAACATCAAAGAACTCGAGGAAGTAGTTTCATTCTTGAAAAATGAATTGAAGAGATATACCCTATAAGAAAAGCCACTGGCTTTTCTTTTTTGTTTATTGAAAGTATAAGCTATTTAATATACTATAAATGTGTGACTATATAATAAATGGAGGTAAATGTATGGGAAAATTTGCTTTTAAAGGTGGTTTGTTGATAGATGGTAGCGGGAAAAATCCCGTAGACAATTCTCTGGTGCTAGTTGATGGTAAAAAAATAAGCTATGCTGGCAAAATGGTAGAATTTGCTGATGACTATGAGGTAATTGACATAGATGGCAAAGTGATCATGCCGGGACTTATCGATACTCATCTTCACTTTAGTGGAAATCTCTCAGATAACGACAGCGAGTGGGTATTGGAGCCAGTTGAGCAAAAGGCTGTAGTCGCAGTAAGTCAGGCTAGAGAAGCCCTATTGCATGGATTGACTTCAGTAGGCGAAATATCTCGTTTCGGAATACATATTAGAAATATGATAGAACAGGGGATAATTGAAGGGCCTAGGGTTGTAGCAACAGGCCTTGGCTTTTGCAGAACTGCAGGACATGGAGATAGCCATAAATTGCCTTTGGAATACAACAATATTTCCCATCCTTGGGCAGAAAGAGTCGACGGGCCATGGGAATTGAGAAAAGCAGTTAGAAAAAGACTTAGAGAAAATCCTGATGCCATAAAAATCTGGTCTACGGGCGGGGGTATTTGGAGATACGATGCTAAAGCATATACACACTACACAATGGAAGAAATCCAAGCAGTAGTTGATGAGTGCAAAATGGTTGAAATACCAGTATGGTCTCATGCTGAAGGATATGAGGGAGCATTGTTTTCTGTAAAAGCCGGCGTGGATGTGATCATACATGGTCAAGAATTAAACGAAGAGTGCTTACAGATAATGAAGGAAAAAGACATAACATTTTGCCCAACACTTCAATTCTTCTATGAATGGTTTACTGTTTATGAGCCTCCATATAGAAAGATACTGGATAACTATCCAGGAAACACAACCGCAGAAAAAGAACTAAACCGCATTATTGACAATCTAAGAAATGCGAAAGAAAAGGGAATTAGGATAACTGTGGGATCTGACTCATTTTGCTCTAGTCTAACACCATATGGAAAATATGCGATAACTGAAATGTACGCCCTGAAAAATGCTGGGTTTAGTGAAATGGAAGTAATAGTTGCTGCTACAAAAAATGGCGCAGAAATGCTCAGAATTGATGAGATAACAGGAACTCTAGAAGCAAATAAATTTGCTGATATATTAGTATTGGATGAAAATCCATTAGACGACATCAAAAACTTAAATTCTGACAACATGAAAATGATAATGAAAGAAGGAAAATTTGTAAAAAGAAATTAGGCTAGGGATTTCCCTAGCCTTTTAAAATTCTATTCCATGTTCAAATATGTCCTCATCTTCCAAGATGAGATTATTGTATGCAGTTATAAATGCCCTCCCTGTTATTTCAGGAATTATGCCTTTGAAGTCTCCCACTTCACCTTCTTTTATTACTCTTCCTCGTAGTTGGCTTCCTAAAACACTAATGGATAAAATGCTGTCATTTATGTCAATTTCTTTTTTATGGTACATCAATGCGAGTTTTGCAGATGTGCCAGTTCCACATGGCGATCTGTCGAATTGATCTTCGCCGAACACCACTATGTTTTTATAACCATTCTGGCCATCTTTTAAAGGATCATAAAATTCTACTAAATCCACTGTGTTAATGTTAGGCAAAAGTGGATGAACCACTTTAAAGTTTTTGTTGATGTATTCTCTGATTTTAATTCCTAAATCCCTGAATTTGTATGTGTTCTCTTTATTTATTTCAAGCCCGAATACATTTGCAGGCACCATTGCGAAGAAATTTCCACCAAAGCATATATCTACATTAAAACTTAAATATTCGTCTAAATCAACTTCTATATCAGTAGCATATACAAATGATGCCACATTTAAGAAACTAATCTCTTCTACCTTATCTCCATTTACTTTCGCATTTACATCGACAAGTCCCGCGGGAGTGTCTATCTTAAAACTTGTTATCGGTGATTCTTTTTTAATAAGGCCCATTTCTAAAGCAACTTTTGATGTGCCAATTGTCCCATGGCCACACATGTTTAAGTATCCGCCATTGTCCATAAATATTACGCCAATGGAGGCTTCTTTGTGCACAGGTTCAGTTATTATCGAGCCAAACATGTTTTCATGTCCTCTCGGCTCTCTCATCAAAAACTTTCTCAAATCATCTAGATTATTGCTTAAATACTTTCTCTTTTGTGCCATATCTTCTCCTAATATAGGCGGAAATCCACCTACTACAACTCTTGTGGGTTCACCTGCTGTATGAGAATCAACTGTGAATATATTTCTTTTCAGCTCCATATTATCGTCCTTTCTTAAACTTTTGCGATGTATTCATAATCTAATGGCACTATCGTCGCTGGAGTAGTTATTTCTACTAAAGCTTTCAGCGTGTCTTTCAAAATTCCCATTTGCATATCCACATTGTTTGGTTCTCCAACATTTGCGCCCATCGGAACTCTAGGTGCAGCTACTCTTGGCGCACCATTTTGTTTAGCTACTGGTGGCAATGCTGCAATTAGTATTGTAGGTATGCCTATTTTTTCGATTGTTCTCTGCAAAATCACGGCAGAGCGATGGCAAGTGCCTCACCCTGCTGTGAGTACAACTGCGTCGACTTTTATCTCTTTTAATTTTTCCGCAATTTCTGGTCCAGTGACATTTGTAAAAGCTTCAATGTCGCCTCCGCCGCCCATTGTCCCGAAATGCAATTCAGCAACTTCTTTAATGAAGCCCTCTTGCGCCAATTCTTTAAGTCTGTCTATTGGGAACATGCAGTTTATGTCTTTATTGACATCTGCATTGTCATATCCTCCATGGCTTACCATTAAATCCTTTCCCGTAGCCTCTCTTGGTATGACCCTGTAACTTGTATCCCCTGCTAAATTGAATCTTTTATCAGTTTTTAAATGCACTCCAGCACCTGTTACTAAAGCCACTTTCATTTCGTTTAATGGTTTTGTGACTGGTGTCCATACTATTTCAGGCGTTATAGGGACATATATTTCTGATTTAAGGTTCTTTACTGCTGTTAGTTTCATATCATATTCCCCCCACTTCTTTTTTGTATAACTTCTGGGTAACTCAACATAAAGGAAACTTCATCTCCCAATTTTATTTCATCATCCGATATGATCATTCTTCTTGAAAGACTGAGTCTTCCTAATCTTCCATTCATCTCTATGACCACAGCCATATCAGAAATATCCGTAATGACTCCAGTGTATAATCTAGGTTGCAAATCGTATTTAATTTCTTTCATGGTCATCTTCTCTTTCGTAAATTTCTAATCTCTTTTTGCTTTTCTTTAAAATTGTCTCATTAGGAGATAACTCTATTTTCTTACCCGTTGCTTCTTCAATGAGTTTGATATTTGATAGTTTTACATCTTTATTGTATTTTCTTTCAGCTGGTTGAATTCTCTCTCCAGCCATCTTTGCTTTCAACATGTATATGGCTCTAATAGCGTCTTCTTTGGTCAAACAGTTGTTTTCCAATATCTCGTTTTCAATCCCTTGACTAGATTTATTCAAATCAACCAATGCATCCATGTATTTGTTTCCTACTACGAGCTGACCTTGTACTCCGGCAAAGGTCATTCCCACGACCTCGATACCTCGTTTCCCGATCTGTTCGATATGGCTTGCAAAGTCGATATGATTGTTTCCAAAGCCTTCTGTAGTGACAATAGCTCCATCCACATTCATAGCTTCTACAGTATTTCCCAAAAGTTTTGACACATAAAATTTCTCGCTATTTATTTGAGGTGATCCTACCAATACAACGGCATTTAAGTCTATCTCTTCATCGTTTAACATTTCCAATACCAGAGGTTCCCTAAAGTAATGTCTTGAAGTCTCTTTTGATGCAGGTCCTATGCAAGTAAGCGCATGAATGCAACCATCTAAAAGTTGCAGCGGCGTAACTACTACTGGGACATTCCCTAAATCAACATTCGCTTTAGCTCCGTCAATTCCGACAGGTTCATATGGCATAATCAAATTGTCATGCATTGCACCTTGTCCCATTATTTCTTTTACAATGACAGCTTTCTTCCTTCCTGCTCTTTTCTTGTGTTCGAATGTCTCCTCTTTATACACTAAATCTTCATCTGCCTTCTTTAAGGCGATTCTGATTTCTTTAGTTATGACCTCTGTTGCTTTATGTGCTGCCAGTGGCCCTGGCCTTTCCATATTCTTCTCTTTCTCGATAACCACTTTTGTCTTAATGAGTATGTCTCCATAGTCAGGAGAACCAGCTCTGTTAAACATTATATTTCTGTCCATTTCACCCTCGGATGATCCAAATTCCGATATTTGGAAACCTCTCTCGTCAATGCCGGTCACCACCATGCACACTCCATCCAAAACCCTCGTGATGCCCTCCCCAAGTTCTCCTTCCTCTTTAACGGCAATAGGTTGAACATCCATTATAGTGTCACTGTATTTTGAGTAATCATTGCTTTTTATAATATCTAATGAAACATCTATGATAAGTGGATCTGCTGATTTTGCCTCTTCAATCAGTCCTTTCCTCAAAGTTAAAGTACTGCCTTCAATTTTAGTTTCTTCACCAAGTACCACTTCATCAATTTTTATGTGTTTTCGAGTTAACTTTCCCAATACCTTTTCTTCTTCAATTTCATTTTCGCCTTGAAGTTTCTCTTCTTTTTGAGTATATAATGGCAATTCTTGTGCATTTTGATTTAAAGTAAATAGTGGAAATTCAAGCTCAATGTCTTTGCCTTCTCCAATTTTTATCTTAACGCTTGGCATATTGGTTTGTAGATTTGCCGCCATATTTGTTGGTTTGTTCTCGACAAGAAGTTCTTTTTCTTCCTGTTTGTATTCTCCCATCTTTGAGTTATTGTCTCTTTTTACTCCCTCAACATAACTTTCCGTCAAAGCTGTTAGTGCATCAGCTGTCTTTTTTAATTTAAGTCCCAACACTTCGCCAATTTTAAGAGCGTTTTCAGGAATATTAAGTAAATTTGAATCGATTAAATCGGGTATTATCTCTGGGTCTTCAAGCATTGAAGGTTCTATTGTCTTGCCTTCTTCAAATCTACAACAAGTAACAGCATAATCGTCCTTGTGTAGAAGCGCTTTTTCTAAATCGATTGACATCTATATCACTCCTATAATTTTATTCTTCTGATCAGTCTATGCCCGTATGCTCTTAAAATATGGTCTGTGCTGTGATAAACTCCAACTCCTAACCTAGGAGCTACCTCCATTATGGTATTCGTTCAGTGTTGACAGCTACCAACTAAGAGCGCTTCGGCACCTTGTCTTTTTAAATTCAATACTGATTCTGCTTGTCCAGGACAGACTCCTGGAAGATTGCATCTAAGCCTGTTGTTACCTATATCTTCCATTCTCTTGCAATTTATGCTTGCAACTACTTCTGCATTCATTCCTTGTGCAATTTCTCTTAGCCTTTCAATGCTTGCACCACATTCACAACCCAATAATCCAAGTTTTCGCTTTTCAGTTGGAAAAGGCATGCTCACAGATATCCCACCTACAACTTTTGTGACAGGATAAGAAAAATCTGCTTTCTTTCCAGTAAAAGCTCCTCCTGCAACTATTTCTCCAAAAGGTTCTATTACTCCTTTAGACTTATCAATCATATCTTGAAAGCTCATTCCTATTGGAACATCTAAATAGACTTTCCCGCGAGGGTTATCAATGACTCTTCCGCCAACTGTCAAATCCTTGTCTATGACGGGTTTTCTCTCGTCGATACACAAAGCAATGTTTTTAAGCGTTTCAACATTTAAAACTACAGCTCCTGCTTTTATGGGAAGTTCTCCAGGCTTTAGCTCAACATTTAAAAGCTCTCTTACTAGCACTCTTTCATCTCCGGATGGATAGAGATCTTTTACATATCTTACTGAAATATTCTCACTCCCAATTGCATTGTTTAATGCTTTTACTGCCTCTGTGTGCTTTTCTTTTATCGCAATTATGGCTTTTTTCACATTTAGTGCTTCCATTGCTAAGCTTATGCCGCGAATTATGAGATCTGGATACTTGGTTGTCAGTTCTATGTTGTGATGTAAATTTGGCTCGCACTCGCTAGCATTTGCAATCAAAATTCCATCTACAAGCTCTGATTTAAGCTTTATGTGAGTGGGAAAACCAGCGCCTCCAGCACCAACAATTCCTGCATCTTCAATCATCTCAAGCAATGAATCCTTTTTATCTAATTTGATGAAATCGTCCTTATCTATAGAACTAGCTTCAATGATAATGGAATTTTCATTTACATCTGTCACAACTCCGCTTGCGCTTGAATGTATATTTGCACCAAGTCCATTTGGAATTGCTATGAGTTGACCTCTTTTTACATATTCTCCTTTAGACACTATAGGTTTTGCTATTGCTCCAGCGCCTTGGCTTAGCAGTATATTAAATATCATTTTGCACCTCCTATCATTGTTAATTATATGTCATTATATGTGCAATTTTTGTGCCATAGAGATAATTACCTCTTTTCATAGAATATGCTCAATAAAAAAAGTCTAATATTTGACATTAATGTCAAAAATTAGACACATCTATTTTGTATGTATTTATTTTATAGTGTAGAGTTGAACGAGGAATCCCCAATATCTTTGCAGCTTTTGCTATGTTTCCGTCTGTGTTTTTCAATGTATTCACTATCATTGATTTTTCATATTCACATAGAGCATCTCTCAATGTCTTTTTGTCTGTGTGATACACTGTTTCTGTATTTTTAAGTATATATTCGGGCAAATCGTCTTTTCTTATGACATCTGAAGAAGAAAGTATTACAATTTGTTCAGCTGCATTTTTTAATTCTCTTATATTTCCTTTCCAGCTGTATTTTGTCAAAATCTTGACAGTTTCTTTATCTAATTTAAATTTTGCACCTTTTTTCCCTTTAGCTGCTTCTTTTAAAAACTGTTCAAGTAAGGGGATGATATCCTCTTTTCTTTCTCTTAAAGGCGGTAATTTAATTCTTATAACATTTAATCTATAATATAAGTCTTCCCTGAATTTGCCCTCTTCAACTAATTTTTCTAAGCTTTTATTTGTAGCGGCGATAATCCTTGTGTTTATTTCAATATACTTCTCTGCTCCTACCCTTTTTATCTGTTTGTCCTCTAGTGCCCTCAACAATTTAGATTGCATAAACAAAGGTAGATCGGCTATTTCATCTAAAAACAATGTTCCATCTTTTGCCATTTCAAAAAAACCTTTTTTGCCAGAAATATTAGCTCCTGTAAAAGCACCTTTGTCATAACCAAAGAATTCACTCTCAAATAAGTCATTGGGTATTGCACTGCAATTTACAGGGATAAAGCTCCCCTTTACTTTGCTTTGTTCGTGGATTGCCCTTGCAAACACTTCTTTCCCCGTGCCACTTTCGCCAGTTATCAAAATGCTTGCCGTAGTTGGTGCTGCTCTTTTAGCTATCTCTATCATTGTTTGCATTTTTTTGTTTTTACTTTGAATTGAATTCCAAGATCCTGTCAACCTCATTATCTCTTCTTCTAAGAATTCAGCTCTTTCTTTTATCTTCTCAAGTTCTTCATTTATGCTTCTTATGTCAGATATGTCTTTTTCAGTGCTTATTACTCCTTTAAACTCGCTGTCAATGATTATAGGCGCGGCATTTATTATTATGTGACTTCCTTCCCTTGGAGAATGATAGACATCTCTATATATCTTCTTGTTCTTGGCAACTTCTATTGCTATGGCATTCGAAAAAAAACTATCGATTCTTTTCCCGACAATTTCCTTTCTATCGATATTATAGAGTTCTTCTGCATACTTATTCCAATACTTTACTATGCAATTTTTGTCAGTTATGCAAATAGCTTCTTGGAGATTATTCAACAGCGAATCAACAATTTTTATCATATTCTCTTCATCTTCATAAGAATACATAATATCCACCTTTATATTTATATTTGTGTTTATTTATATTATATCACAATATGGATTTAAATATAATTAGACCTATAATAAGCTATATTCCTGCTTATCTATTAAATTTATTCATTAATATATTTAATGTTTTATTTAGTGTAATTGATTTTTTAAATAATCATATAATTATAAATTCATCAATGTTATAATTATATCAAAAAGAAAAGGAGTGAAAGCAATGGGAGATTATACAAAGATGTGGGAAAGTTTAAATATTGATTTGGAAAAACACGATATATTATGTGAAGCTTTGCCTGTACAATTCACAGATACATATTTAACTCAAAATAACAGACCTGAGGCTATGAATTACTTTAATTTTGTAGTAGCAGAAATTCATGGAGCAAGAATATTGGAATTGGAAAATCACAAGAAAAATGGCGGTAAAGTTGTAGGAACTTTCTGCGTTTTTGTACCAGATGAAATAATATTAGCTACAAATGCTATCAGTGTAGGTCTTTGTTCTGGGAGCCAATTTTGGATTGAAGATGGGGAAAAGGTTTTGCCAAGAAATATATGCCCACTTGTAAAAGCATTTACTGGGGCAAAGGTTAGTCAAACCTGCCCATATTTCCAATCGTGCGATATGATAGTTGGAGAAACCACATGTGATGCCAAGAAAAAGGCATGGGAAATAATGAATGACTATATGCCTGTCCATGTCATGGAACTACCTCAGATGAAACGTGATAAAAATATAGAACAGTGGAAAGATGAAATTAAATTATTTATTGATAAGATGGAGGAATTGACTGGAAATAAAGTCACTGTTGATAATTTAAAAAATTCAATTGAGTTAATGAATAGAAAAAGGAGAGCTTTAAAACATCTATATGATCTTAGAAAACACATTCCATCTCCAATAAGCGGACTTGATGCACTTTTAGTTAGCCAAGTAGCTTTCTCTGATGATCCTCTGAGATTTATTGAAAGAACCGAAGAATTATGTAAAGAGTTAGAAGAAAGAGTAAAAGACCTTAAACCGAATGGCAAAAAAAGAATTATGGTAACCGGTACTCCTATGGCACTTCCAAATTGGAAATTGCATAAAATAGTTGAAAACCTAGATGCTGAAATAGTTCTAGAAGAAACTTGCACAGGTACAAGGTATTTTGAAAATGAAGTTTCAACAGATGGAAATACTGTCGACGATCTAATTGACAATTTAGCTATAAGGTATATGGATATAAACTGTGCTTGTTTTACACCAAATGAAGGCAGAGTTGAAGATATATTAAAATATGCAGATGAGTACAATGTAGATGGTGTGATATATTATAATCTATCGTTCTGCCACACATATTCAATAGAACATGAAAGAGTTTCAAAAGTGCTAAAGGAAAAAAATATACCTTTGCTTAAAATTGAAACTGACTATTCTGAAGAAGATGAAGGTCAAATAAAAACTAGGGTAGAGGCATTTTTGGAGATGATTTAATTGACAAGGCATTATATTTTATTTCCAAATTCAAATCAAGGAATTAAATTGACCAATTGTTTGAAAAAAGAAAATATCTCATTCGTAATATCTCCAACGCCAAGGAAACTATCGACTTGTTGCGGGATATCAGTAATCTATGACAAAGAAAACGAGGACAAAATAAAGCGAATCATTGAACAAGAAAATATTGAAATAAATGGATTTTTTACATTAGATTGATTAAAGGGATGATTGCGTTGAACTATATAGGAATAGACATAGGCTCCACAGCCTCAAAAGTGACAGTATTTGATGATGAAAGAATAAGATTTAATCTGCTTATGCCAACAGGCTGGAATAGTGTAGAAACATCAAAAAAAATTAAATCTAGCCTTATTGAAAATGGCATTGATTTAGAACATTCAAAAATAATTGCCACTGGTTACGGGAGAGTCGCTGTGCCATATGCAGACAAAACTATCACCGAAATCACTTGCCATGCTAAAGGTGCGTATTATTTAGCTAAAGAAGATTTGACGGTGATTGACATAGGTGGACAAGACACAAAGATAATTACAGTTCAAAATGGGGATGTCACAAATTTCACCATGAATGACAAATGTGCTGCAGGAACAGGGAGATTTATCGAGCTTATGGCTAATACCTTGAATTTGACAATTGAGGACCTTTCAAAGTTAGCACTAGAAGGAGAAAATGTAAAAATAAACAGCATGTGCACTGTTTTTGCAGAATCAGAAGTAATCAGTCTCATAGCAAACGGGACAAAGAGAGAAGATATAGCTAGAGGAGTATTAAATTCTATCATCAATAGAATCAAAGGAATGTTGAGTAAACACGGGCTTATAGGCACTATATACCTGACAGGTGGTCTGTGTGAATTAAACCCATTTGTTGAATTGCTTTCAAAAGAACTAGGCGAAGAAGTAAAAACATCTCCAATGGCCAGATTTGCTGGCTCAATTGGAGGTGCTTTGCTCGCTAAAAATATTTAATGGCAATTTTACAGTAAATATGCTCCCATTCCCTACTTTAGAGTAGACTTTAATTTCGCCGCCTAGTTTTTTTACATTTTCACTTACTACATATAGCCCTATGCCTTCTCCGTATTCTATTTCGTCTTGACCCCTGCAGTAAGCATTCCATATCTTATCAATATCTTCTTCTTTTATTCCCTTTCCTTCATCTTTTACTTCTAATACGAACTCATCTTTTTCTATTTTATATGATATGCTCACTTTCTTGTTTGATTCAGTGTATTTGTAGGCATTTGTCAATAGATTGTACAGAATCTGAGTGAATTTGTATTTGTCTGTCCTAATGGTCATTTTTTCATCAGTATCGATCTTTATTTGAATTTTTTTGTTGTCAAATTGATTTTTCAAGCCATTTACTATTTGCTTTATAAGTTTATCGATTTCAATATCTTCTAAGTTTAAATCATTAGTTTCCGTTTCATCTTCAATTATTCTATTTAAATTCCCTATTATAAAAGTCAAGCTTTCAACTTGGTTTTTCAATATCTCTATTTCTTCTTTACTCGTTTCAATAATTCCATCTTCAATAGCTTCAAAATGAGATCCTAAAACTGTAAGGGGAGTTCTCGTTTCATGGATTAACTGATCTAATAGCTCTTTTTTAGCCTTTTGTTTCAATTTCAGCTTGATTGACAAGTCTTCAAGGCTGTTTCTTAAACTATTTATCTCTTTTATCTTAGTGTCTTTTGCTTTTATAACTTTCCCTTGTTGTATCTCTGTCGCTAAATATGATGTTTGCCTTAAGTCAGCGCTTATTTTTCGACTTGTAATTAGTGCAATCAAAGCTGATATGCACATGGCTATGCCTATTGATATTAAGCTATTTATAAAAAGAGTACTTCTAAACATATTGGCAATTATCGAACTGTCATAACTTACTAGCCTTGTCACATATAAAGTTCCAAGAAGCTCTCCGCCGCTTTCTATTTCAACTTGCTCGGTAAATGTTTCAGAAGAGCCTTTCCCCATACCCATCCTAAAACTCATATGTCCTCTCATAAATCCGCTTTGAGCTTCCAATTTGTTTTCAACATCAGCTAGCAATATGTTGCTTTCATCGAATACTCTAACTCTTACTATTGGATCTAATAGGTGGGTTTCCAGCTCCGCTTCTAATTTGTCAGTGCTTAGATTGTCTGTTTCCAATACATTTGTAAGGTAAGATATGATCTGGCTTAGATGGTTTTCATAAGATTTATCTAAGTAATTCAAAAAATATCTATCCGTTAGTGAAGCTAAAATAGAGGAGTTGATGACAACAGTTATTAAACATACTCCTAAAAGAAGTATCAGCAACAATTTTCTAATACTCATCATTTTCTCCTCCAAATATATATCCAGCGCCATATTTTGTGATTAAGTATTTAGGATTGTTTGGATCATCCTCAATTTTTTTCCTAATTCTTCTAATGTAGCTGTCGATGTTTCTGTCAAATCCATCATATTCACTGCCAAAACTCAGAGAAATAATCTGTTCTCTGCTCAATATTAAACCTTTGTTTTCCATAAAAGTCTTAAGTAGATTGAATTCTGTGGTTGTCAAATCTATATCTTTGTCATTTTTAGTCAACTTCATGCTTTTTAAGTGTAGTTTCAACTCTTTGTACTCAATACAGCTGTCTGCAGCTTCATTGTAAACTCTTTTAAATATCGCTTTTACTCTTCTTACTAGTTCTCTAGGGCTAAATGGTTTAACAACATAGTCATCTGCCCCCAAGTCAAAGCCCTTTAGCCTATCTACTTCCAGTTCCCTAGCAGTCAGCATTATTACAGGTGTATTTGAAGTTTTTCTAATCTCATCAAGAATTTGGAATCCGTCTATATAGGGCAACATTATATCTAAAATGATAAGATGAAAGGTGTCTTTGGCTATATAATCCAATGCGCTGAGCCCATCATAGGCGCAGTTTACTTCATAGCCTTCTTTTTCAAGATATTTAGTGACAATATCACTTATGTCCTTTTGATCCTCAACGACTAATATTTTCACGATTTCACCTTCATCTTATCATTTGATTTTATATTACCCCAAAATGCACATTATTTATCTCTTAATGCTTTTTTCTTAGCTAAATACTCTTCATCCGATATCTCGCCATTGATATATTTTTGATTTAGCATTTGATCAAATTCATTTGATTCAAATTTTCTTTTATTGCTCTTTTTGATTAACAGCACTACCAAAACCACAATGGCAACAAAAACCACAAATGACATGATTGCCATAAATATCATTGCAGGATGGAAAAAGTTAAAACCTCGGTTTACTCCATCTTCAAAATATCTGTATCCGTTGCCGTTAAAAAATCTATCAAATCCATTGTATCCTCTAAAATGCATCAATTTCTACACCTCCTAGCTTTCAATGTTTTTCTTCATCCTTAGATATGTTTCTTCATCAATTTCGCCATTTATATACTTTTCTTTCAACTTTTTAAGCGATTCGTCTTCTTTGTTGTGAAAATCAAGTTGTCCATTCTTGTACAGTACATAAAGTATAATAATCAATAATAATATCACTAGCATTTTTATTCCCTCCTTTTGACTCTATTATGCCATATAAATGTTATTAAATTATGACAAAAAAAGAAATCTCAAAAATTCTTGAGATTCCTCTGAATAATTATTTCGCATTCAAAGCAGCCATTGTAATGTAATTGTATGGCTTGTTGAAATGTGGCAAGAAAAATATGTCTGCTAATTTTAATTTGTCTATCGTTACTTTTTCTTGTATAGCTAAGCTAAAGAAATGTATGCCCATTGATATATCGTATTTAGAAGCCATTTGCGCTCCTAAAACTCTTCGACTGTCCTTATCGTATACTATCCTTATCTTTACCTTTTCATTGTTTTCAGTGATAAACTCAGGCTTTTGCAAATCTTCGTAGTCTGTTGCAAGAGCATCAAATCCCAATGCTTTAGCTTTAGTCAACCTTAGACCTGTTGAAACCATTTTGAAATCAAATATATTTATTCCATTTGAGCCTTGTACACCGACACTTTCGAGTTCAACTCCCGAAGCATTGTATCCAGCTATTATCCCGCTTCTTACAGCATTTGTTGCTAGGGCTATATAATTAGGTCCATCAATTGCATTGTCATAAACTGTTGCGCAGTCGCCTATTGCATAAACATCTTTTATGCTAGTTTCTTGCTTTTTATTTACCAAGAATGCTCCGTTTCTAAATAGTTCCAAATCATCTTTTCCCAAAGTATTGTTTGGTCTAAATCCAATACAAAGTACGACCATGTCAGTAGGTATCTCTGATTTGTCTGTGATGACCTTCTCTACTTTTCCATCGCCTTGTATTTCAACTAGCTTTTCTTCAAAGTGTAGATCTATGCCATGATTTTTTAAATTCTCATCCATAAGTTTTGTGAATTCATAATCATAATAACTACTTAAACTAGTTGGTGCTACATCAATCAGTGCAACTTCTTTTCCATTTCTTTTAAAAGCCTCTGCTAATTCAACTCCGATGTATCCTGCTCCCACAACTGTTACATGTTTGATTTCATCTTTGTTTAATTTTTCGATAACTTCTTGTGCGTTTTGGTAGAGTTTTACTAATTGAACATTTTCTAAGTCAGTTCCTTTTACATTTGGAACTATTGGCAGAGACCCTGTTGCCAATATAAGCTTGTCATAATCTGTTTCAATGCTTTCTCCATTTTTGTTTTTTGCATAGATTTTTTTATTTTTAAAATCAATTTTTTCCACTTCTGTTTCCATATTTATCTTTGCGCCTTTTTTCTCAAGGCCTTCTTTTGTAGCATAAAATAATCCTTCAGGACCTGATATTTGATGCCCTATCCAAAGTGCCATACCACATCCTAAAAAACTTATATTTGAATTTCTATCAAAAACTTCAACTTGATTATCTTTATTTAAATCTAAAATTGTGTTAATTGCAGCTGTTCCTGCATGATTTGCTCCTACTACTACTATTTTACTCAAAACTAGAACCTCCTTTTTTTCTCACACTATTAAAATACACTATATGGATTTTATAGTCAATATTATTTTGTAATCTTTACATTTATATACTTCTTTTTAATTCAATTACAGGCAAATGAATTCTATTGTTTATTCTAAATGGTATCACGCTTCGCCCAAGTCCGCGGCTCACTACCATTACACCACCATTATCTGCTTTGTATATTCCTGAAGTGTATTTAGGGAAAAACCCTTGATTTGGCGCAATCACACCTCTTTTTATAAATGGAATTCTAAATTGACCTCCATGGGCATGCCCTGATAGAACCAATGTAGGTTTAACTGAATTTATTTCCGAAAAATATTCATCAAATAGCTCAGGTCTATGAGCTAGCATTATAAGCGGAATATCTTTTATTTTTTCTATATTTAGTATGTTTTCTTCTCTATATATAGCGTTGTCTTTCAATCCTATGATTCCTATTTCTATTCCATTTTTAACGAATAAATCAAATTCATTCTCTAGCAATACCACATTGCTTTCTTTCAGTATTTCCTTATATTCATCTATATAGTTGTTTCCCGACTCATGATTTCCTAAAACAGCATAAACTTTCGCTATTTCAGTCAATGAATTTACTAGTACCTCTAATTTGCTATAATCCAAATTAGAACCTCTGCTAATGATATCTCCAGTCAATGCGATTAGATCTGGCTTTTCTTTTTTTAGTATGTCAATTAATTTATCTATTTCTATCTCATTTTGCGGTATGTGCAGATCAGATATCTGCACTATTTTAAATCCATCTAACTCAGGTTTTAAATCCTTTACTTCAATCATCATTTTATCGACATCTACCCATTTATTTTGAGATAGCAAGTAAATGCCTATTAATATTAACAATAAAAATGTCTTCACTTTTTTTAACCTCAATCCATTAATGTATTTCATAAAATACCCCAAAATTTATAATATTTATCATTTTCCATTTTAACATTTTCATACGGACGACCAGAGGTCGCCCCTACAGGCCAGGTGATAGCAGGTCGCCCCTACAATGTGGTAATTCATCCATATATCACCATCCATTTTAATATTTATCGTTTTCCCATTTTAATGGATTTGTTTCTATGTAATTCCATATTTTTTGGTATTCTTGTTCATCTCTGATTATATGGTCATAAAATGATTTTTGCCATAATGACAATCCAGTCTGCTTGGAAACAGAACCTTTAAACTGCTGCATAATACGAGATATTGTAGGGGCGGTCTTTGACCGTTCATTGGCATTATTTAATACAATAATCATATGTATGTGATTAGGCATAATAACATATTTGTCGATTTCAACATTTTCATAAATAGAATTAATTTTATTTATTTCCAAATCAATAATTTCTCCTATGTTTGATAATGGTGGTTTTTCATACGGGCGACCAAAGGTCGCCCGTACATCTAAAAATGGTAATTCTTCATGCTTACGACCAGAGGTCGCCCCTACGTCCCAAAATATATATTTCTTGTCCTTGCTGCATATTGTTATAAAATAATATCCGGCTTGTGAATAATCATAATTTTTTAACCTTATGTTTTTTCTTCGTGGTAATTCATCCATGTAATCACCATCCAATATAATATTTATTATTTTTCAATTCGCGGTTTTTTAAAATGGCGGTCAAAGATCGCCCCTACAATGTAGTAATTCGTCCATATTATCACCTATGTTATTTGTGATATGGTTCGTTATTCATTATCTTAAAAGCCCTGTAAATTTGCTCAATCAAAATCAATCTCATTAGCTGATGAGGAAATGTAAATTTTGAAAATGAAAGTTTTAGATTGCTTCTTTCTAAGACTTCATTAGAAAGTCCAATGCTTCCTCCAATTATAAAAGTTATAGCGGAGTTCCCTTCTACCATAACTCTTGAAAGAGTATCTGAGAATTGTAAAGAGTCCATGCTTTTGCCATCCAGCGCTAGACTTATGCAATAATCTCTTGGTTTTATGCAGAGAAGAATTCTTTCTCCTTCAATCTGTTTTATATTGTCCATTTCTCTTTGCGACAAGTTCTCTTTTATTTTCTCATCTTGAATTTCAATTATATTTACTTTAGCAAATTTTGATAGCCTTTTTATGTATTCATCTATGCCATCTTGTAAGTATTTTTCTTTTAATTTTCCTACTGCAATAATATTTATATCCATATTGCCTCCTAAAAAATAAGCCTTCCAAAAGGAAGGCTTATAAAAGTTCTTTTGCTATTTCAATTGGCTTATCATAGTCAGGATGGTTTGTACCCTCTTTTACATATTCTACATATTTAACAGTGTTGTCTCTATCCAATACTATAACTCCTCTTGCAAGCAACCTGTTCTCTTCCATCACAAAACCATATTTTAGCCCAAAATCCAAATCTTTGTAGTCTGATAGTGTCAAAACCTTGTCTATGTCATGAGCTGAACAAAATCTCTTTTGAGCAAATGGCAAGTCAACAGATATGGTAAGCACTATTGCATCATCCAATTTTGCAGCTTCCTCATTGAATCTAATTGTTTGTAATTCACATACGCCTGTATCCAATGAAGGCACTACTGATATGATCTTTACCTTGTCTCCAGCGTCTTTTAATGAATATGGTGTTAAATCTCCCTTTAAAACAGTAAAATCTGGTGCTTTATCTCCAACTTTTATCTCTTTGCCCAAAAGGGTTACTGGTTTTTGTCCAAAAGTTACTACTCCTTCTCTTCTTTCAATGTTGTCCATTGTATCAATCACTCCTTTATTTATTCTCGACTAATTGATACCCAAGTTTTAATTTTATATTCATTTCATTTTTAAATTGAATTCTCAATCCAGTCTTCAAGCTGTTTTATAGCTTCAAAGTTTGTAAAGTCGTATTTCAAAGGCGTCAAGGTTGGATACCCATGATGAAGATAATATCTGTCCGTTCCCTTTGTTTTTTCGCTATCTTCTCTACCTATTGCTTTATAGATAATCTCACCATTTCCATTGTGGTGCGAGCTGTAAAAGTCATAGACAGGTCCCCCTATTTTGCATATTTTCATTTCTGCTAAATCCTCTTTGAGCTTGAATGGAGTGTTCAAGTTTAAGACCATAGGAGTAAATGAGGATCGTTTAATCTTTTCTATCACCTTCATGGCATAATCAGCAGCTAAATCATAATTTACTTTGCCTTCAATCCACTCTGCTGATACAGCTATACTCGGTATTCCAAACAAATTCGCTTCTATGGCCGCAGATACAGTGCCTGAATACAGTATATCTGTGCCAGTGTTTGCACCCATGTTTATCCCAGATATTACTAAATCTACATTCTCTTTCTTAAAAAGTTGCACTCCTATTCTTACACAATCTGCTGGTGTTCCTGAAATGCTATATGCTTTTGCTTGTAGATTTTCTAATTTAACTTCCTTTATGACTAAGGGATTTAAAAAGGTTATAGTGTGGCTTTGCCCGCTTCTTTCAACATCTGGTGCTACTATCATTATTTCGTGATCTTTTTCTAATTTTTTTGCCATTGTATATATACCTTGAGCGAATATCCCATCGTCATTTGTCAACAAAATTCTCATTATTTTCCCCCATTAATCAAGTTCTACTGTTAAATTCAATATACTTCCATTTCGGTTGATTTCAACTCGTACTCTATCTCCTGATTGATAGTTGTAAAGCTCTTTTCTCAAAGCAGAAAGGCTTGTTACTTCTTTATTCCCAAATTTGGTTATGACATCCATAGGTTTTATCCCTGCTTTGTCTGCTGGAGAGTCAGGCACTACTTCAACAACCAATACTCCTTTATCTGCTTTTATGTCTACTCCCATTTGCCTTTCATACAGGTCTATGTCGCTGCCGGAAATTCCCAATGCAACTGGCTCTAAATTGCCTTTTTTGATTACTCTTTCTATAATAGGTTTAACTGTATTTATGGGGATGGAGAATCCCAATCCCTCGCCCGTTTGAATCTTTGCAGTGTTTATTCCAATTACTTGGCCTTTAGAATTTAGCAAAGGTCCTCCGCTGTTTCCTGGATTTATAGAAGCATCGGTTTGAATTAAATCTTCCATTACATTGTACCTGGTCACTTGAATAGATCTATGAAGTCCACTTATTACACCAGCTGTTACAGTCCTTTGAAATTCAAGTCCAAGAGGGTTTCCAATTGCGACAGCAATTTCGCCAACCTCCAATTTGTCTGAATCTCCTAATTCAGCTGGCAATAAATTTCTTGCATTTACTTTTATGATTGCTAAGTCTAGTGTAGGATCATACCATACAACTTCTGCCTTCTTTGAATCTCCATTTTCAAATAGCACATTTATTTCTTTTGCGCTTCCATCCCCTATTACATGGGAGTTAGTCAATACGTAGCCATCGCTGTCTATTATAACCCCTGAGCCTACGCCTTCAACCGTCCTAGACCAAATGAATTCTTGTTGAATTTGAATAGTGGTAATACCAACCACTGAGCCCATTCCCTTTTTAGCTACTGCAGTAACAGTATTTATCTCATCTGTTGGTTTTATATCAATAGTATTTATTATTGGCGCCTCAGTACTATATTGGTATATCTCTGGTAATGGTATTATCTTCCCATATAGATAAGTTGGAGCAACATAAGTTGTTATTATTCCACCTATTATAGCTCCAATTAGCGCAACTAAAAAATACGAAAATTTGCTTGGTTTCTTAGGCCTTTTATAGTAATTTCCATAATTGTCCATGTTTATTCCCCCTAAATATAAAAAATTTGAGTGTTGTTGTCCCTATTTGTCAAGTGTATATTTACTTCTTTTTCTACATCGTAGCCGCTTTCCCTCAAACCATCGTATATAGTCTTATATGCCAATTTGGGTAGGTTGTTTTCTTTGCTTAAATGAGCCAACAATACATGCTCGTTTTCTCCCATTAATACTTCCCTTAATATCTCAAGGCAGGCGTCGTTTGAGAGATGTCCTCTCTGGCTTAATATCCTCTTTTTTAAATATAACGGATATGAACCATTTCTCAGCATTTCGATGTCGTGATTTGCTTCAATAAAAAACAGGTGCGATCCTTTTATCTTTGATTTTATACCCTCATTTACGCATCCTGTATCAGTTAAGATGCTTATTTTTTTCATTTCATTAAACAATAAGTAGCCCACTGGATCTAGAGCATCATGGCTCACATTAAACGGATGCACGAGTATGTCTTTGATTTCAAAGTTTTTATTTGCATTGATTATTTTAATGTTTTCTGATTTTACTGTCTTTATGATTGGTTCCATTCCAATCCAAGTTCTTTCATTCGCATAAACTGGTATGTTGTACTTTCGCGATAATATTCCAACGCCTTTAGCGTGGTCTATATGCTCATGTGTCACAAGTATGGCATCTATATCTTTTGGATCTACATCTATGTTTTTTAAAAGTTCTGTTATTCTCTTTCCTGTAAATCCAGCATCCACTAATATCTTTGCGTTTTCAGTTTCTATATATTGACAGTTGCCACTGCTCCCGCTTGAAAGTGAGCAAAATGAAAATGACATATTAATCCTCCTAGTATTCTATTCAAAGTCAAGTATTATCTTATACCCATCGCTAAATTGAATTCTCCACGCAGGTACTGTTCTTCCCTCTATTATTTCCTTGTATTTTGAAAAATAGTCTTGTTTTTCTGGATCGAAATAATAACATATTGATATATCTGTGATCTCCTTGCCATACACTTCCTCTTTCATCAAGAGTTCCAAAAGCGCTTTTTTTGCTGGTATAGTCTTTAATACTACATCTTCAATCTCTTTTATATCAAGCCAAGTCCTCTCCATTCTAAATACTATATCATCTTTAATTTCAAAAGTTGTAAATGATGATTCGATATAATTTCCATCATGAATGTTGGAATAAGCAAGATAATAACCATCTTCTGTAAGATTTGAAAAAGTGAGTTTCATATCATCGGTTGAAAATCCCCGGTCTTTCATAAATTGCATTGCAATTTCATTTGCTTTCTCCAATGGGTTTGATAATTCTTTCATCGTGGTATAGACTTTTTTTTCTGTTTCATCTTCAGTTTTTTCTTCTTCATAAATCAAAAGTTTTCCGTTGATTACTGTAACTGTTTCTCTTTGCCTTGAAACTTCAAACAAGTCATCATTTATGTATTTTATAGAGCCATTTTCATCAAAAAATCTATCATTAATATCATTGGCATCATAAAATTCGTACTCAACTACAATGCCTTTTAATTCGTTTTCCCCATTCGGTATATCAACGCTTAATTTTATGTCTTTCTGACTTAATTTGTTAATCAGTTCATCTTCACTAAATTCGTGCGATTTTTCTTCTTTTTTCTCGAGTAA
Source organism: Tissierellaceae bacterium (assembly GCA_018434075.1). GTDB lineage: Bacteria > Bacillota > Clostridia > Tissierellales > Tissierellaceae > Soehngenia. Next base: position 4,253 of record JAHDQA010000016.1, on the reverse strand, counting down.
ATAAATACTGCCCAATAGCATATTTACAATGACAAGTGCTATAAGCAAAATTGTCTTAGCTTTTGACCAATCCAAAAAAAACCCTCCTAATCCACATACATCAATACTCCATTATATGCGTTAAACAAGTAATTTTTACCAAATGCGTTTATTGTCCAAACAGGTATGAGCCTTTCATTTTTTAATTTCAAATTTGGATCAAAATAAGCTGGATAAACATCTGTTATTTCATTTATCACTTGTTGCTTTGATATTTTACTTTTATCTTTTATCCCATAGTTTTCTATAAATTGTGCTTTCAAATAATCAAAGTTCTTGTCAATGATTTCATTGTAGCTTAGCATTGAAGAATTATCTTCGTAGGAGATATAGCTAAATTGGTCTTTTAATTTAAATATTTGCTTAAAGCTCCTAATCTCTTTGTTGAAAACTTCTATGACAATTTCATTAGAACTTTCCTTATTCTTTTCGAACGTCTTTAGTCCGTTGTTCTTATGGCTTAATACAAATTTATATCCCTTGCTTTTCCCAGCATCAATGGGTGTTATTTCATCAAGTGTCAATTCATAGGGAAAAAGTGAATTCTTCGTAATGAAATTAACTGCTGTGTTTAAACTTAAATAAAGGTTTCTTTCTCTTACATCGCTCTTTAGAGGATTATAATACGATATAAGCCCATTTGGGTTTATCTTTAAAACATTTGAATTGTAAAAGTATATAGCTGAGCCATTGTCTTCTTTTATTTGTCTGATGTAATACTTATCTACTCCAAAAAACTTCTCAGCTAACTTGTCCTTATCTTCCATGTCCATTAAAACAACTTCATTTGATACATAAGTTATAGGAATCTTCATTTCGATTTTGTCATGGATTAATAAATTTTTCTTCGACTGCTCTAAATCCAAATCTGCCAAATTTATCTCATTTAGGTTTTTTTCATCTAAAACTTTTTTAAATCTGATTATCATATTTGACATATCATAATCATCAGCTTCTACCAAATAGTCCTTGTCTTTGTTTGATAACACTAGCGAGTATTTATCATCATACAAATATAGCCCAAGACAATTTATGTTTTTTATTGTGTCTATCTTTGGGTTTGCTTCCTCAATGTCATATGCCTTTAAAAGCAAATTTAAGTTGATTTCGTATGGATAGCAAAACACAATGTCAGGATATAATTCTTTTACATTAGCTTTATTCATTTCTACTATGTTCAAATTACTCTTAGAGAGTATTTGAGATAAAGTAGTCTTTGCTGTTTCAAAAAAATTCTCAGTTGTCACATCATAAATTGTGAAAATTTTGCCATCGTTCGTCTTTAAATAAGCTTTGCTAGGCACTAATACATCCTCGAGAGTGTATGTATAGTTTGGTGTGATTGCAACATTTTTATTGTTTTTTTGTTCGATTTTATTTCCACTAGAAAGTTCGTTTATAAATAACACACTAGTTATAACAAGTATAAGCATAGTGATCGTCTTTAGTTTTTCTTTCATTACGTTCTACTTCCTTTAATCAACTATTTTTTGTCTCTTCTAGCAGCGGCAATATAATTGTCACTATCGTTCCTTTCATGTTCTCACTCTCTATATAAATTTTCCCATCAAATGCTTCGACTATTTCTTTTGCTATAGATAAACCAAGTCCCGTGCCGCCTAAATCTCTGCTTCTTCCTTTTTCAACTCGGTAAAATCTATCAAACACTCTATCTTTGTCTTCAAACGGAATCCCTATTCCATTATCCTCTATTTTGATGCGAGCAAAAGAATTCTCTTCCTTTATGTCTATGTTTACATAGCCATTGTTTTCTGTGTATTTAATTGAATTTGTGATGATGTTTTGAAAAACTTGTACAAGTCCATCTTTGTCAGCATAGGTGTAGCATTCCTTTTCTGAGTTGTAGTTCAATGCTATATTTTTCTCATTTGCCATAATTTTCAATTTTGAAATTGTATTTTCAACTATTTCATTTATGCAAATTCTATCTTTATTCCATTTTGTCCTTTTATAATCTATATTTGAAAGTTGCAGGAGGTCACTGACAAGCCTGGACATTCTGTCACATTCTTCATCTATCACACTCAAGAATCTCTTTTTATGATCGTCGTCTATGTCATCTATCATTAGAGTTTCAGTGTAGCTTTTAATAGTAGTTATAGGTGTTTTTAGCTCGTGGCTCACATTTGCAACAAATTCTTTTCTCATCTTATCAAGATTGTGTTCCTGAGTTATATCTTGGTATACAATTATAAGCCCTTCTATTGATTTATGCTCATTCCTATATGGCGCGTATTTGACTTTATATGCATTTCCACCAATTTCAATCAATTTTTCGCCATTCAATGTAGTTTCATCTGTGTAATCAATGCCCAATAGCCCTAAATTATTTAGATCCAAAGTATGTTTTTCATTCTCAATTTCAATGTTTTCTATATTTAACAGTTTCTTCCCAATTGGATTGGCATGGATCAATTCTCCTCTTTTATCAACAGCTATAACGCCTTCTGCCATATAGCTAAAGATCGTATCCAATTTGTTTCTTTCTAATTCCATTTCATTCAAAGTTTCATTGAGCTTTAATGTAAGTTGATTGAACATGTTTGCCAATTGGCCTATTTCGTCATTAGATTTTACTGAAACATATTGATTGAAATTTCCTTGGGACATTTCAAAAGCTTTCTTTGTCACATCTCTTATAGGTTCGGTTATGCTGTTTGCTATCAAAAATCCCAAAATTATCGTAGTGATAAGGGCGATCATAGTGGCTTTTGAAAGGATTGAACGGGTATAGCTCAAAGTGCTTTCCACGGTTGACAAATCAGATGTCATATACAGAATTCCCGATAATTTCCCAGTTGTTGAATAGATTGGATACGCCATGTGTTTTAGAGTCTTCCCCTCTAAATCATCGGTTATGACAGCTTCAGTAACTTTTCCAGTAAATGTGTCAATGACTAGCTGTGGATCTATGAATTTATATGAAAGAGCTCCTTTCCCAATCAAGTAGATGTCTTCTTTCGATGATGTAGCAAGTATTTTTGGCACATCTTCGTCATAAATAGCATATATTGTCTCTCCTTGAGCAAGTCTCCAGTCATTTAATGTACTTTGAATTTGCTCTTGATTTTCAAGCCAATTGTCACTTGAAAAATAGCTGGAAGTGGAAGATATTGCTTCTATGTTGTTTTTCATCGACAAAGTTACACTTTCTATTTGCTGAGCTTCAAGTCGATCTACAATAAAGACTCCAACTATAGCCATAGCTATGAAGACTAAGAGAAAATAAACCACTATGAATCTCCATTTTATACTGGAAAACATATCAGTCCCTCCTAAAGTAGTAGCCTACTCCTCTTTTAGTCAATATATACTTAAAATCCTCATCAGGTGTTTCTATTTTTTCTCTAAGCCTTCTCACAGTTACATCAACAGTTCTTATGTCTCCGAAATACTCATAACCCCACACATTTTCTAGTAGATGCTCTCTAGTGAAAACCTGTCCTCTATTTAATGCCAAATGCTTTAATAACTCGAATTCTCTAAGAGTTAGATTGATGATTTCTCCATTTTTTCTGACTTCATATTTAGATAAATCTATCATAAGTTCATCAGTCTCTATAATTTCATTTGGATCCTGTTCGTCATTAAAGTCAATTCTCCTTAAATTTGCTTTTACTCTAGCAACTAGTTCTCTCATGCTAAATGGTTTTACTATATAATCGTCCGCTCCCAACTCTAATCCTGTTATCTTGTCTTCTTCTTCCTCTTTTGCAGTCAATATGATTATTGGCATTTTATAATTTGGTCTGATTTCTCTTAGAACCTCAAATCCATCTTTCTTAGGCATCATAATATCCAAAAGTATAAGTTGATAACTGTTCTCTTGAATTGATTTGATGCACTCTTCCCCATCAAAGCATAGATCTACCCCAAAACCTTCTTTTTCTAGATTGAATTTTACTATATCTCCAATAGCTTTTTCATCATCAGCTACTAATATCTTCGCAATCATTTAATCACCCCATGATAAATTGATAATTAAATTATTACTTATATTAATTAATAAGTCAATGTTAACCAAAATTAAATTTGGGTAATATAAATATGTATGTCAAGCACTTTTGAAAATGTCCCATAAATATTAAATTATTAGCACTAATTTTAGTAGAATTAGTGCTAAACTTATTTGATTTTGTTAGACAATTAAAATCTTGATTGCATGAACCCGTATATACACTAAAACAGGCTTT
>JAHDQA010000068.1 GCA_018434075.1 Tissierellaceae bacterium | reverse complement strand
TATTTGCCTTTGATCAAACCCTACTGGGGGTGTCGTAATTATGGGGATTAAGGAACAAATTCTTCAAGCTTTGAAGGTGAAAAACTATCAATCGGATAGAGAACTTACAGATTATATCTTAGGAGTCGGGGCTGCTCAACAGGGTATTAATGCCGCTTGCCGCCAATTAGCCTTGGCTGGAAAGCTAAATCGAACTACACCTCCCATTAAGAACTACGTAGATTGCGATTGTACTTTAGAGCAAGCAGCTTTGCCTTGTACGAAACCAACTGTACAAGTAGAACGAGGTATGTACTTAAAGAAAGAATTCAATGATTTTTGGAATGATTTCTGGAAAACAGACAAAGATTATTATTCTGATTTTTCACTGGAAAAGCTGTCACAGTTAAAAATGGCTGTAACAAATATCAACAACCTTATTACCTATGAAACAACTATCATGGCAAGCAGCCTAATATGCGACATCTTGGAGCTAAGCGAAAGGGATAGATTAGAAATCGAAAAAGGCATTCAAAGCACTAGTGCCAACAGCAACGGATTCGACATTGAATACCATGGTGAATTTCAATTTATCTGTGAAGTCAAAGCCAATATTCCCTCTGGAGGCAAGGATGTCTTTGGTGCCCAACAAATAAACCAGCTAAAGAAAGATGTATTCTCTCTAATAAATGGCAAGAGCAAATCTGTTATCAAGCCTGAAGCTCTGTGCAATTATTATAAATTTTTATGTATGTACTGCAATGATGTTAAAACCTCGAATGCAATAGGACGGTTTGTTACGTCTTTTAATCATAAATATAGCAATAGCATAGAGATTTGGAATGGGAAAGATCTATTAAGAAAAGATAAGGTTTATATTTTTATCGTTAAAGAAGAAGTATAATATGTCGCATAGCTGGCGACCACATAGAAGAAGCATTGTAGTATCCTTAATTTATAATAAATTTAGGAGGATATTACAATGAAAAAAGATTTGACGGAACTTGTTTTTATTTTGGATCGAAGCGGATCTATGGGTGGATTGGAAAGTGATACTATCGGTGGCTATAATGCCATGCTTTCAAAACAGAAAAAAGAGTGCGGAGAAGCTGTGATTACAACAGTCTTATTTGATGACCAATATGAGTTGCTCCATGATCGAATCCCACTTAAGGGTGTTCGTTCTATTTCGGGAAAAGAGTATTTTGTCCGAGGTACAACAGCATTGCTTGATGCAATTGGCAAGACTATTCATAAAATAGGAAATGCTCAAAAAAATACCGCAGAAGATGAGCGTGCTGAAAAAGTATTGTTTGTAATTACAACGGACGGACAGGAGAATGCAAGCCGAGAATATAGTTATGACAAAATTAAGGCACAAATTCTTAGACAACAGGATAAATACGGCTGGGAGTTTATCTTTTTAGGGGCGAATATTGATGCCATTGCTGAAGCTGGACGATTTGGAATACGTGCTGACCGTGCAGCGAACTACCATGCTGACAGTGAAGGGACAGAGATCAATTTTAATGTAATGTCTGAAGCAATCAGCCAACTGCGTGTTTCTAGAAACATATCTGCTGATTGGAAAAAAGAAATTGACAAGGATTATGAAAATAGAGCAAAAAGTAAGCCAAGGCGGTGATTATTATGAGAAACAAAATATTTGGGGGGATTGTAGGGCTTGTTGTCGGAGATGCTTTAGGTGTTCCAGTTGAATTTATGAGTCGCTACGAACTAAAATCCAACCCAGTTACTACTATGAGAGATTATGGCTCCCATAATCAGCCGAGAGGGACTTGGTCTGATGATAGCTCTATGACACTTTGTCTTGTAGATAGTCTGAATAGTGGTCTCTCTTACGATGATATTGCCGCAAAATTTCTCGACTGGGCAGATACTGGATATATGACACCTTATGGGGAGATGTTTGATATCGGCAGAACGACCCTGACGGCAATCCGAAGGTTCGCTGGTGGAACATCACCTCTTGAATGCGGTGGAAGTAGTGAGTATGACAATGGAAATGGTTCACTTATGCGCATATTGCCACTTGCTTTCTATACGTTTGGAATGAAGAAGCAAGAGCGATTTGAAATTGTCCATAATATTTCGCGCCTTACCCATTCCCACAAAAGAACGCTAATTGCTTGCGGGATTTATGTACAACTGGCCTGTGAGCTAATCAAGGGATATTCTAAAGAAAAAGCCTATCATCGTATGATGGATGAATGCAAAAATATTTATAAAGATGAATATGAGCTGGTGCATTTTCAGCGAGTGTTGGATGGAGAAATTCAAAAACTGAAAGAAACTGAGATATCCTCAAGCGGGTATGTGGTGGATACATTGGAGGCTGCCCTATGGTGTCTTTTAACAACTGATAACTTCCACGATTGTATATTAAAAGCCGTAAACTTAGGGGATGACACAGATACCGTTGGAGCTGTTGCAGGGGGACTTGCAGGGATTGTATATGGTTATCATTCAATTCCGGAGGATTGGGTAGCTGTTATTCCTAAAAAGCAGCAGGTTTTTGATCTCTGTGAAAAATTTCAAACTATATGCAGACCATTCTTGCCACTTTACACATATATGGAGTATTTCGAGAGTAACCCTACTTACCAATGGAGCGGTGGAAAACAAAAAGATGGTACAATCATAATGCCTTATCCTAATTATGATAAAACGCTTATTGAATTTACGGAACTACCATATGATCTGGGGTTTATGGATTATAACTATCATGATACCCTTGCAAGTTATGGATGTACAGACGATGATGGATTGATAGAGGTAATTGCTACTGCAAATACAGAATTGATATTGGCAGTCTTAACAGCCTATATCCGTGGTGAACGATTTTGCGATGGGTTATGGGCGGGCTGTGTTCAAAATGGAGTATTTACAGCAATATTAAGAAGATTAAAAGAGTTAGAAGCTTTATAAGAAAATGGATACATCAGATAAAAATAAGATGGAATTAAGCGGGGTGATACCGATGCAAATTGGATTTATAGATTTTTCAAAAGAGGAACGAAATAAAATTCTTGCCACATTGAAGCTTCTCGGAACACAAACGGCTCTGGATGAATTAGGAATTGGCGTGATTCGTGATGCCTATGCAGATATATTGTTCCCGGGTATTTCAACCATCCAAACCAGAGCAAAGTACTTTGTTTTGATTCCATACTTATTTAATCGTGCCGGCAATCAAAACCTATCCGGCGGTCGTGAGGTTTTGCGCTGGATTAATAATTCTGAGGACAAGCTGGTGGAAACACTACTTAAAAACAGTAAAAGTGAAGAAACTGGCATCATCGGGAAGAATGCACTTAGACAGAAAAGAGCAGTAAAAATGAAGCCTTCCAGTATTTATTGGAATGGACTTCGAACATTTGAAATCATTCGGGCTAGCGGAGTTTCTATGGCGGCAGCATGTACGATAACTGCAAAGACTGCAAAGCAAAAAAATGATTTGGAAATCAAAACAGAGGGAGAAACCTTTGACGATAGTGCTGCAATCGGAAGTGGCACAGTTTTATTTTCTCCCATCTCCCCTGACTACGATTTCGAAAATAAAGCCTCTATCCTTCTAACGAAAAAAGAGGCAGAATATTTGGCTGATAAAATCAGTAAAGCAATTGCAAGCAAGGATACGCTCCTTGCTTTCTTGGTGAAAAATAAGCTCGATTGCAATAGCTTTGATGAAGTGCCAATTGATATTTTGCCTGCCTCAATCAAGCGGGACTACCTGTTGGCCCGGGATTTCTCTGACTTCATTATTGGTGCCCATATTCGCTATAATGTGATTTTTTCGGAATATGAAGATATAGAAATGATTCAGGAATGGGAAAACTGGAGAAATGCATTCATAGCCCGTAAATTTGATTTGGAGGCTATTCTATCTCGTATCACTTGCAATAATTCAACCCAAAAATTTTGTAAGGATTTCATGGAGCTTACATATAGTGGCCATCTGGAAAAGATAGACGAATTGATTATTTTCAGAGAAAAAGCGGTAAAAGGTGATCGTGCAAAGCTGCACAAACCTGCGGAATATAGATACAATTACGACAGACCAGTTCACTTTTACAGGCTTGATTTTCGCTTTGGCACCGCCAAGACAATTATTAGAGATATTATTATGGGATTGGAGGGATAAGTATGGTTATGTTTGATGCAGCACATAATCGTTTGAGTTATAGTGAGCTACTGATGCCAGAACCAGGATATGCACTGGATTTTGCTGTTGGACTGACTTATTCCCTCGATCTTGAGGCTCTCCTTGGGATACCTGTATCGCTGGGCCTTCTTGAGGAAGCTGACTCTGATGCAATGAAAAGTCCTTTCTATCTTTTAGAGGCGATTCGAAAGAGTAGTGATAATATTGCTATTTTCTGCAATGCCGGTGGCATCGCATTGCCACAAAAAATACAGAGTGTCTATTCCCTGTTAGAAAACAGCGTATTCGAGGTGAAATTGAAAAATAAACAGAACTTCCATCCCAAGCTGTGGTTTATAAAATATAAGAATGAAGATGGGAGAGCGTACATAAAACTTCTTGTTCTGAGCCGTAATCTGACTTTTGACAACAGCATAGATCTCTGTGTTTGTCTGCAGGGTGAAATTATGCGAACTAAACGTAAGTGCAATCAACCTTTGGCGGATATGCTCGAATTTGTGGCGGGATATGCTGATAAGAAAAAAAGACATAAAATCCTCACATTAGCGGAGGAAATCCTGCACATAAAGAATTTCGATATTGAGCATCCTTTTGAGGACTATGAGTTTCTGCCTTTGGGCATTGATAATCATGACAAAGAACAGACGAAGCTGTTTGACCATAAATACGATATTTTTGCAGTATCACCATTTTTAAGTGATGATATTATACGAGAACTTTCAAAATGCCCATATAACAAGGTACTTGTAACCCGTAAAGCATCAGTAACTGCCTTAGTCCTTAAAAGCTTTGATGCAGTCTATATCACAAAAGAGGTTCTAAGTGATAATGAATACGGCATCAAGCAGGATATCCATGCAAAGCTGTACTTTACAGTGACATCCCAGGGAAACTATCTCTATATTGGATCAGCAAATGCTTCTCATAATGCGTTTCATAACAATGTGGAGTTTTTAATCAAACTAAAGTACAAGCCAAATTGTGTTGGTTTTAAAACATTTTTTGGCGACTTTATCCCTGAAG
>JAHDQA010000001.1 GCA_018434075.1 Tissierellaceae bacterium | reverse complement strand
GTGGAAAACCTATATTTTAGCTAGGTTTATTTAAGTGTGCTTAAAAACCAATATAATAGTACCTATATGTAAAAATGCTCTTAAATATAGAATTGGAGCAAGATCAAAATTGATCCTACCCCAACAATTGACAAAGAGCCTTATTTTTGACCATAGCTTTTAAATTTTTCAGTAATTACATTCATCTCTCTATCGTCTATTATGATTGGGTCACCTATAATCTTAGCCTTTATGTATAGCTCTGAAACATATTCTACATCTTCTAGAACACTAAATGCTTCGGAGATATTTCTTCCTCCTGTGAGCACTCCGTGATTTGCCAAGAGAACTGCTTTTCTATCTGCCATCGCATTGAAAGCATTTTCTGCTAATTCTTCTGTGCCAAAAGTTGCATATTCAGCACATCTTATGTCTTTACCTGCGGATGCTATCATGTAATGCACTGCAGGCAAACTCATTCTCATACAAGATAACACAGTTGAGTAAACTGTATGAGCATGCACTATTGCATCTATATCATCTCTATTTGCATAAAATATTCTGTGTAAATTATGTTCGCTTGAAGGCTTTTTATTGCCTTCTACTACATTTCCATTTAAATCCATTACAACTATATCTTCTAATTCTGTTTTAAAATAATCTATCCCGCTTGGAGTTATTGCAAACAACTTTTTTTCTCTATTGAAAATGCTAAGGTTTCCACTCGTTCCTTTAGTCAAGTTCTTCTCAATTAGTTTTTTTCCGTATTCAACTAAAAGTTTCTTTTCATCTAGCAAAAGCATTTTATCACCTAGCACTTTCATATCCATTGGGATTATTTATCTGCCAATTATATGAGTCTCTGCACATGTCTTCTAAATCATATTTAGTTTCAAATCCAAGCTCTTCCTTTGCTTTAGTGGGATCAGCATAGCAAATGTCTATATCTCCAGGTCTTCTATCCACTATTTCGTATGGTATCTTTACTCCATTTACTTTTTCAAATGCTTTAACCACATCTAGCACACTATAGCCAATTCCGGTGCCTAAATTGTAAGTAAAAATTCCATTATCCTTATTGATCTTCTCCAATGCTTTTATATGCCCTATCGCTAAATCAACCACATGGATATAATCTCTCACTCCAGTTCCGTCATGAGTATTGTAGTCATTTCCAAAAACATTTAGCTTCTCTCTTCTTCCTAAAGCAACTTGTGTTATATATGGCATGAGGTTATTCGGTATTCCATTTGGATCTTCGCCTATTCTGCCGCTTTGGTGTGCACCAATTGGATTAAAATACCTCAAAATCGATATGCTGTAAGAGTTATCCGCATTATATAAATCTCTTAAAATCTGCTCTATCATGAATTTGCTCCAGCCATAAGGGTTTGTGGCTTTAAGTTTCATCTCTTCAGTAAAAGGAGCTTTGTTTTCATCTCCATACACAGTTGCAGAAGAGCTGAACACGATTTTTTTCACATTGTGCCCTTTCATCACTTGAAGGAGATTCAATGTGCCAGTGACATTGTTTTGATAATACATAAGAGGCTTTTCAACTGATTCTCCGACAGCTTTAAGGCCTGCAAAATGAATTACTGCATCAATTTTATTCTCGCTAAATACTCTGTCCAATCCATCTTTATAAAGTAAATCTTCCCTGTGAAATTTAGGTCTTTTCCAAGTCAATTCTTCAATTCGCTTTAAGACTTCTAACTTGCTATTAACTAAATTGTCAATGATCACCACATCATAGCCTGCGTTCAATAGTTCTACACATGTATGACTTCCAATATACCCTAAACCACCTGTGACAAGAAGTGCCATTTAATCCCTCCTAGCTAAGCATAGCTTTTAATTTTCCTCTAATTAATTTTATCATATTATCTACTTCTTCTATTCTAAACATCAATATAACTACAAAATACACTAAAGCAGCAACAATAATAGCCAATATAAGAGCAAATTCTTCCACTATTTTTAAAACTAATACTTTGTATATAATCCATGAAACTAAACCCATGATTAAAGACGCTAAAGTTATCTTTGCAAAAGTTGTCACTGTTTTCTTTAAACCTAGTGCACCTATCTTTTTTCTAAGATTATAAAACAACAGCCCTGTTGAAATAATAGCGGATATACTTGTAGCTAACGCCAGGCCACCTATGCCCATGTATTTAGATAAAATTATGTTTAATACTATGTTCATAACTACAGCAATAGAGCCATTTATCATTGGAGTCTTTGTGTCTTGTTGAGAATAAAATGCTCTCGACAATATATCTCTAAGCCCAAATCCAATCATACCTATTGAATAAAATACTAAAGCGCTTGTGGTCAAAGCGATTGCATTTGCATCAAAAGCTCCCCTTCCAAATAAGAGCTTAACAATTGGCTCAGCAAATATCATTGCTCCCACTGTGATTGGCATTATCAATATGCTAATTGAATTAATCGCTTCATTTATAGCACTTTTTAGACCTCTGATGTCATCGTTTGCTGCCATTTTAGATATGCTTGGATAAAGTACAGTAGCAACAGGTGTAACTATAAGTCCCTGAACAAACCCATTTAATCTATTAGCATAATTTAATGCTGATATACCTCCAACTACTAGACCCGAAGCTATTGTCCTATCTACTAAAGTATTTATCTGGTTTACAGATACCCCAACAATTACTGGTAAAGCTATAATCATTAAATTTTTCAAATGTTCATCTTTTAAATTTATATTTAAGTTATGTTTATAGCCAGTTTTTTTAATTGATGGTATCAAAATAAAAAGTTGCGATGCAGTGGCTATTACACTGCCAAGTATTAAAAACAATGGATCATTGTTTGCACTGATAGCTATGGCTATTATAATTATTATATTATATGGCACTCCGATAAGCGCTGGTGTTAAAAATCTATTATTAAGCTGTAAATATGCACTGTAAATATATGTAGTGCCTGTAAAATACATCCCTACAAGACTCAACTTAGTAAATCTTATAGCCATTACTAGAGTTTCCCCTTTAAACCCTGAAGCAAATAATTTTACGATAGGTTCAGTAAAAATAAGTCCAACAGCTACTAGTATTGTCGATATTAAGATCAAAATATTGACTAAGTTGCTTGTAAATTTATTTGCCTCGCTCTCCCCATGCTTCTCTCTAATCTGACTAAACATCGGAATAAATCCAGTCGAAAGCCCAGTCCCGACAAAAGAAAATATTACCGCTGGTATCGTAAGAGAAATTAAATACGCATCAGATATTGCTGACGCTCCATAATAATATGACAAAACCAACTCTCTAAAAAACCCAAATACTTTTGAAAATATCGTTATTATCATTATGATCAACGCTGTCTTTTTCATTTTGCTCTCCAATCTAAAATAATCTACTAAGTTACTTAGTAGATTATATCACAGGGATGAGTTGTTGGGGAGATTGATTTGTGCCAATTTTAAATTTATCACTACAAAGTTAATGTACTCTTAATATTATTAAGAAATAAACTTGCACTCATAATTATAATTGTATAATCATTTTTCTTATCTTCGACAAAATAAACATTAATATTTCATAATATTTAATAATAATAACAATAATCTCATTTATAAGAAGCATTAATTAAAAATAACCAGCAATCGTATCAAATAGCTAATTGCTTCTACTATATGTTCTTCTTTAAGTCCTAAATGAGTGTTATTTATATATATTTTATATTGCAATTAATTATTTACATAAAAAATATAATTAATCAAACATATCATATTGAAGTATTGTGTCTTCACTAATATCAATTTTTGCAATTTTTCCAATTACATTTTTGATTTCTGCCGGTGATATTCCAATTCCCGGTCGTTTAAAGGTAATCATTTCTTTAGTAATTATTGTGCCAGCACTAATATCAGCATTTGCTACTATGGAACGTCTAGCATTCATTAGTGAAATCATTTCAGTTTCAAGACATTTTTTTGTTTCAATACCCCTAATTGTCTTAATAAACTCAAGTCCTTCTTTGATTTTTTTTGCATCTCTTGGATCCATAGCATGATAATGATCATTCCCTTTTAGCGTTTTATCAAGGGTAAAATGTTTCTCTATAACTGTTGCTCCTAGTAACCAGGCTGTTTTAACTACATCCATGCATTCATCTGGTTTTGTATGATCAGAATAACCAATTAACTTATTAGGAAATTCTTTTTTCAATGACAAAATCATATCAAGATTTGCATGTTCATAAGGAGTTGGGTATTCAAGGACGCAATGCATTACAATAATATCTTTTAAGCCCTCATCTTCTATAGCGCTTACAGCGGTCTTGATTTCTTTTATACTTGAAGCTCCTGTCGATAACAAAATAGGCTTATTTTTTTTAGACATATGTTTAATAAAGGGTATATTTGTTATATCCGATGAAGATATTTTATATGCGGGCATAAGAGGCTCAAGATAATCTGCTGAATCGAAATCAAAAGGTGTGGATAGAAAAATTATGTCTTTATCTTTACAATATTCCGATAGCTCTTTATACTCATTAAATCCAAAAGAATCGAACTTTTTAAATAATTCATATTGAGATTTAGTTGATTCCTCATTTGTATCCCAATATGAAGGAGAATATCGAGATGCAAGTTTTTCAGCTTTATATGTCTGAAATTTTACCGCATCTATCCTTGAATTAACAGCTTCATCAATCATTAGTTTAGCTGCATCCAATAAGCTTATTCCTTCTTTAGCCGCAATGTCATAATAGTTAACCCCAATTTCAGCTATTAAAAAATACCCTTGCTCTTTTACTTTTTCAAAAATATTCATTTGACTACCTCCTCTTTAAATCAAGTATTAATTTTCAATACTTGCAATTAATTTTTTATTGTTTCTATAGATTATTTAAAGTAAAATCGAGTCATTTCACATTAATTATCTATTTTAATCCTCACTTAATAAAAGTAGCACTTATAT
>JAHDQA010000022.1 GCA_018434075.1 Tissierellaceae bacterium | reverse complement strand
TTTGACGAGTTCTGATACAATAGACTTTGCTCATGATTCTTCTCCGTTTCTGTTTAATTTGGTTATTAACATTATAACAGAGAAGCTCTCATGAGCATTATTTATTTTATTGTGTTTCATTTAATATTACAACTCGCCATTGGAGGCATATATGAAAGATATTCACACAAAATCAGTGATATATATAATACTATCGGCGATTCTATTGAGTACAGGAGGGGTATTATTAAAATTCGTTGATTTAGCGCCTATGGAAATTGCTGGAACTAGAGCAATAGTTTCTTCGATAGTAGTATTTACATATGTAAGAAAACCAAAATTCACATTTTCAAAAGCTCAAATAACAGGGGCTATCAGTTACTCGATGATGGTTATTGGGTTCATTGCAGCGAATAAACTCACTACAGCAGCAAATGCAATTGTGCTTCAATATACATCTCCTATTTGGGTAGCAATATTAAGTTATTTTATTCTAAAAGAAAAAATACATTACTATGATGTAATGTCTATTTTATTTATAATTGTAGGAATGGCTTTAGTATTTATCGACGATGTGGGTGGTGGAAGCTTACAAGGAAATATTATAGCTATAATTAGTGGAATTTTTTTAGCTATTGTAACAATTTCCTTAAGGTTTCAAAAAGATGAATCTCCAGTTGAAACGACTCTTTTAGGACATTTATTGACAGCTTTTATAGGCCTATTTTTCTTAAGTGGAGTTCATTTCACTTTAGCGGATTTAATAGGAATACTATTATTGGGAACATTTCAATTGGGAATATCATATATATTATATTCAGAAGCAATAAAATACGTAAATGCAATTGAAGCTAGTGTACTTATGTTTATTGAACCAATACTTAATCCTGTATGGGTATATTTAGCATTTGGAGAAAAGCCGGGAAGTTTGGCTTTAATTGGATGTGTTATTGTATTGTTAACTATCTTGTTTAGATCTATATTAGCAAGTAGAAATAATAGGCAGGAGACAATCAACTAATGTAAGGAGTTAAAAGAATGAAAAATTACTGTAAAACTTATATAATACCTTATTATGATACATCAATTGGGAACTTTTTAAAGCCAGAAATGATTTTATCATATATGGCAGAAACATCAACTTGGCATATAGATGCTCTTGGATTAGGAAATGATACTTTACATGATAATAATTATGCATGGTTATTAAACAGGTGGGAAGTAGATATATCTGATTATCCTAGAGCGAAGGAAGAAGTTATAATATCAACATGGACGACAGGATTTAATAGGTTTTATGCTTATAGAGAATTTATTATGAAATCAAGTGAAAATATTGAATTAGCAAGAGCCTCAACTATATGGATATTAGTTGATTCAACTACAAAAAGACCAAAGAGAATTCCAATTGATATGATTCATGCTTTTTCAACTGATAATGGGAAAATGGTTGAAAGACAGGTCGATTTCAAACAGTACAATAGCTATTTATATACTAAGGGAAAAGAAATTTATGTTAGGAAATCAGATATAGACAATAATAATCATGTGAATAATGTTAGGTATTTAGAATGGATGATAGACTCAACTGATGATCAAATATTGAATAATTACCTTATAAAAAACATATCAATTGAATATAAAAAGGAAGTATTATACGA
Organism: Tissierellaceae bacterium; assembly: GCA_018434075.1. GTDB lineage: Bacteria > Bacillota > Clostridia > Tissierellales > Tissierellaceae > Soehngenia. Next base: position 15,530 of record JAHDQA010000022.1, on the reverse strand, counting down.
TGACAGGCCAATAGTAAATTTTTTTTCTAAAGAAGTTAATAATGAAATAATATATAATTATAAGATAACAAGTATGGATAATGATCATGCATTTGGCCAAATAATATGGAGGGAAAATAGATGATTAATAAAGGCATAGACATAAACGAGGAAATAATTGAAATGGAAGCTACAAAGAATATAGCATTAATAGCTCATGACAATGTCAAAGATGATATAATTAGATGGGCGATCGCAAATAAAGAAGAACTTTCAAAACATAATTTGTGTGGAACAGGGACTACTGCATCATTAATCCAAAAAAATACAGGATTAAATGTGAAGAAATATAAATCTGGGCCACTAGGTGGTGACCAGCAAATTGGAGCGAGAATAGCAGAAGGTGAAATAGACTTCATGATATTTTTTTGGGACCCACTTGAAGCTCAACCACATGATCCTGATGTAAAAGCATTATTGAGGATTGCTGTTTTATATGATATTCCTGTAGCAAACAATAGAGCAACTGCAGATTTTTTGTTATCTTCTCCATTGATGGGTACAAAATATAAAAGGCATATCATAAACTTAGAATATAGCGCTCAAAAAAGGATAGAAAAATTCAACAATAAGTAGCACATATTATATAAAAATGTAAATTAGCCATATTTAATACAACCTATTTATTTAGTATAAACAGCTGAAATAGAGTGATTGAAGAATATTAAAAACCGAATATATGATAAATTATATATAATTATAAAAAAATTTCAATAAAATAGTTGATTTTTAAACAATTAGGTGATACAATACTATTGAGCTTTAATTCAGGAGTAATAAATAGTAACAATAATTCGGTTTACCTTTTAGTGTGTATAACTAGAAATTTATTGTTGTAGGTTACATGAATTAAAGAAATATTAATAAATTTTTGGAGGTTGTACAATGAAAGGTACAGTTAAATGGTTTAACGCAGAAAAAGGTTTTGGTTTTATTACTACTGAAGAAGGCAATGATGTTTTTGCACATTACTCACAAATTCAAAAAGATGGTTTCAAAACATTAGAAGAGGGCCAATCAGTTGAATTTAGTGTAGTAGAAGGTCAAAAAGGATTACAAGCTGAAGAAATAGTTATATTATAATTAAAGCTTCTAAAACCTCTTAGATATCTAAGAGGTTTTCTGTTTATTTAAAATAATTATTTGGAGGATACCTATGTATAACGAGAATGTTGTTGCTATTGTAAATGGCAAAGAGATAACTACAAATGACATTATGAAATTCCTAAATGAAATGAACCCACAAACTGCGGCTCAATTTCAATCAGAAGAAGGCATAAAAAGAATTATAGAGGAATTAGTTAATCAAGAACTCCTTTATCTTGATGCCATAGAAAACGGTTATGAAAATGATTTTGAATTTAAAGAAGTTTTAAAGACTGTTAAGGATAATTTATTAAAGGGATATGCTTTTAATAAAATTGTTGATGGAGTTAAAGTGACAGATGAAGAGATAGTAAATTATTACAATGAACATTCTGATATGTTTAAAAAACAAGAGACTTTGAATGCAAGTCATATACTTGTCGAAGATGAAGAGAAAGCATATGATATTATAGATATGATAAATGAGGGATTAGAGTTCGAAAAAGCTGCTGAACAGTATTCGACTTGTCCATCGAAAGAAGTTGGAGGAAATTTAGGAGAATTTGGCAAAGGACAAATGGTTCCTGAATTTGAGAATGCTGCTTTTAAATTGGGGATTGGGGAAATGTCCGAACCAGTTAAGACACAGTTTGGATATCATATTATAAAAATAAATGAGAAATCTGCAGAAGATGTTTATTCTTTAGAAGAAGTAAGAGACGAAATTGAAAAGCAATTACTGATGTCAAAACAAGAAGAAAAATATTTAAACAAAGTAAACTCACTAAAAATAAAATATCCTGTGAACATATTATAAATAAAAATAAGCCGCAGACAAGCTTTACAGCTTTCTGCGGCTTATTTTTATTTATATGCACGTAAATATTGTGATGGGTATTGAATTCTTACATCGTTTAATTTTGCATTATTAAGAACCCAATTTGGATTTCTCAATAGCTCTCTTCCTAAAGCAACTAAATCAGATCTATTATTCCCTAAAATCTCCTCAACTTGTTCAATATTTGTAATTAATCCTACTGCTATAGTTGGCAGACCTGTTTCTTCCTTTAAATATTCAGCGAATTTAACCTGATATCCAGGAAATAGATTGATAGGAGCTAGTACAAGGCCTCCTGAACTTACGTGTAATATATCTATTAAATCTTTAATTTGATTTACAATATCCTTCATCATATAAATATCTATGCCATCTTTTACATAATCGCTAGCTGAAACTCTCAATATAATTGGTCTATCATTTGGCCAAACTTCATGTACTGATGTCAAGATATCCCTTAAAAATCTTACTCTATTGACTAAGGTTCCACCATATTCATCATCTCGATGATTTGTTATAGGGGAAAGAAATTGATGAATTAAATATCCATGGGCTGCATGAATCTCGATAGCATCATAATCTGCTTCTAAGGCACGAGATGCAGCTAATTTAAATGATTCTATTACTGCCTTTATATCTTCAGTAGTCATTTCGCGTGCCGTTTTATAGTCATCATTGAAATTAATAGCAGAACATGAAATTATATCTTCATCCCTAACCCCGCATTTTCTTCCTGCATGAGCCAATTGTATTGCGACTTTTGTGTCATATTTCTTCAAATTAGCCACTAAATCTTTCAGCCCTTCTATTTGATTGTCTTCCCAAATTCCTAAGTCATTTTCTGATATTCTACCTCTCTTTTCTACACTTGTAGCTTCTTGAATTATCAGACCAACTCCGCCTAAAGCTCTTTGAATGTAATGAACTTTGTGAAACTCTTTTACTAAACCACTGTCATCACTTGAGTACATGCACATTGGTGGCATTACAATTCTATTTTTTAAAGATAAATTGTTTATTTTTATCGGTTGAAAAGTTAACATTATATCACCTCTTGATATATATACCACAATTAATACAAATTATCACAATATCTTGGAATTGTGATAAAATAATATTTGAATTATATATTTACTATTTTGTAGTAGATATACATACTAAGAAAGTGTCAGAAAATATATAATACTTATATCAGTAATTATTATTCGAGGAGAGAGAACATGAAAAAAATTTTTAAAGGTGACATTGTCTACACAAAAAGTCCAGCTATGTTTGAAATCAATGAGGACTCATACCTCATTGTAGAGAACGGTGAAGTAAAAGAAATTTGCCGTTATATTGATAGTATCCCAAGTGATTGTGAGTATTTAGATTACACAGGTAAATTGATTATACCAGGATTTGTTGATATTCATCTTCACTCATCTCAATTCTTTAACATTGGATTAGGAATGGATAAGGAACTAATTCCGTGGTTAAATACATACACCTTTTCTGAAGAAGCAAAGTTTATAGATTTAGAATATGCGAATATTGCATATAGTAAATTTGTATCTGATCTCATAAAAAAAGGAACGACAAGTTCAGTAATATACGCTTCAATCCATAAGGAAAGTACGATGCTGTTAATGGATTTGCTAGAGGAAGCAAATCTAAGAGCATATGTTGGAAAAGTCAATATGGATAGAAATACTATCGATGAATTATGTGAGAATACTGATGAATCTATTGCACAAACAGAGGAAATAATACTAAGCTCAAAAAGCGATAGAGTAAAACCAATTATAACACCGAGATTTGTACCATCGTGCTCAACAACATTAATGAAAGGATTATCGAAATTGGCTATTAAGTATAATGTCCCAGTTCAATCTCATCTAAGTGAAAATACTAATGAGGTGGAATGGGTGAAGGAATTGCATCCTGATATTGAAAATTATGCTAGTGTTTACAACAAGTTTGGATTATTTGGACAAACAAAAACGGTAATGGCACATTGTATATACACTTCTGATGATGAGATTGAATTAATGAAAAAGAATGGTGTGTTTGCAGCACATTGTGCACTATCAAATTTCAATCTATCAAGCGGTATAATGCCTGTTAGAAAATACTTAGACTATGGGGTAGATGTTGGATTGGGAAGTGACATTTCTGGAGGAAACACTTTAAGCATTCCACAATCAATAGTAAGCACGATTCAAGCTTCTAAAATCAAGTGGTTGGAATCGGACAAAGAATTATACCCGTTATCATTTTCTGAGGTTTTTTATATGGCCACTAAGGGTGGAGGCAAATTTTTTGGGAAAGTAGGAAGTTTAGAACGAGGCTATAAAGCAGATTTATTGGTAATAGACGACAGCAATTTATTGGATATTAATAAATTCGGTGTATTAGAAAGATTGCAAAAATATATTTACTCTGGAAATGAAAATAACATCATCGCGGTATATGTAGGCGCCAATAGTGTAAATCACTAGACTTTTATATATTACTGTGCTATAATCAAAATAGTATAGTAAAATTAAGAGGTGGTTGTCGAATGCCCAGGCAAAATGGTATTAGTTTAGAAGATGTTTTAAATCTCCCTTTAATGAGCAAGTGCAAATTGATAGCAGGATTTAAAGGAATAAGAAATACTGTATCAAGAGTAAATATAATTGCAGACCCTGATATTTTTGATTGGGTAAAAAGCGGAGAGCTTTTATTGACAACTGCATATTCTTTTAATAAAGCAGATAAAGATTATCAAAAAAGCATAATATTAAATGCCAAAGAACAAAATTTAGCTGGCATAGGAATTAAAATTTCTCCTTACTTGACCAATATGAATGAAGAAATCCTAGCGTTTGCAGAGGAATTGAACTTTCCAATTATTGAAATTGACCCTTCTCTACCTTTATCAGAAATTCTTATGGAAGTTATGAAACAAATATATAATAAACAAACTTCCCTACTTGAAAGGATAGAAAAAGCTCATGAAAAATTTATGGAAATAATGCTTGATGGGAAATCAATGGAAGAAGTACTAGATGTTGTCTATAACAATATAAAAAATCCTGTTGCGCTTAAAATGAAACATCAAGATACTTCCTACGAGTACTTTCAAGATATTTCAGAAGATACGATAACAGATCTAAGAAAAGATTTAAATAAATTTTATGATATAAATAAGTCAAGATCTAAAAAAATGTATGAGGATAAGGTCATTATTTCAGGCAAGTATGTTGATAGAATGGCTATTCCAATTGTATTAAAAGAAGAAGTATATGGTTACATTATATCATGGTCTATAAATACTCCACTTGGAGGATTTGATTTATCTATAATGGAATCAGCTTCAACAATTATTTCACTATCTATACTTCAAGATATGAACGTAAAGGAAGTAGAGATAAATTACAGATCAGAGTTTTTTGAGGATTTAATTTCTCAAGATTCAAAAAGAAAAAGAAAAGCGCTTGAAAGAGCTCATTTTTTCAATCTAGCTCCAAACGATTTTTATATTGTTGAAGTCATGAGCTTTAAGCTTCCACAACTTGAAAATGAAGATGATGATTTTTTATTTGACTATCTAAAGAAACATTCCAATCAAGTTGTCTCATCTATCGAGGAAACAATGAAGAATTTTTATTTAAATGGTATTGTTTCAACTAAACTAAATGGAATACAGATACTATTAGAATTCCATAATACTAATGATTACAAGAAAAAACTGAATGAGTTCAATTTAAACATCTACGAAACTATAAAGAAAAGATTAGATAGTGTAGATTTAAGAATTGGTGTAGGAAGAATTTATAGAGGGCTGGATAATGCAAATAAGAGCTTCTCTGATGCATTAAAGACTATAAGGACAGGTAAAGAATTAACAAATAGAACAATAATAACATATGAAGAGCTTGGTGTTTTTAAGATACTTTGTCAAGATTTTCTAAGTGAGGAATTGGATGATTTCTACAATACAACACTTAAACCACTTGTAGATTACGATGAGAAAAAATCTACTGAATTGGTCAAGACTCTCCAATGCTATTTTGATTGTAATGGAAATCTGACTAAAATGTCGGAAACTTTGTACACACATTACAATACAATACTTTACAGGATAAACAGAATTCAAGAAATAACAGGGGCAAATTTAAACGATTCAAACGATAGATTGAACCTTGAAATAGCGTTGAAAATAAAGCAAATGATATAGAGCACAAATGATTAGAAGAATAAGGTTTTTACCCTTATTCTTCTAATACTGCAATAGCTCTAATAGGTGACCCTGAGCCATCTTTTATTTTCAATGGTAAACCTATATAGAGAAATCTTTTGTTTATAAGCTTGTCTAAATTACATAAATTTTCAGTATTAGTAATGTCATATTCCGCACAAATCATATGTCCGGAGAAATTTATATCATCAGGTGTCAAATCAATAGCTGGTGAATCCACTCCAATGTTTATAACCCCACTTTCAGCTAAAAACTTTGCAGCTTCATAACTAAGACCAGTGTATTCTTTTTGATAGTTCTCAGTTCCATAGAAACGATCATAATGTCCAGTATACAGCAATACAATGTCATTCTTTTTTATTTCTTGCTTTGATCTTTCTAGTGCTTTCCTTAAATCAGCAACTTCTATATAATCTGGATATGTCACGCTACTCAAGTCCAAACATATAGCGGAGCCAAAGAAGTAATCCAAAGACATTTTATCAATGGTTAAGCCATTTTCTTTAAATTCGCTTATTCCATCGCTATGTGTACCGCAATGTTCACTTATAAGTAAATTTCTTGCTGAAAAACCTAAGGTTTTACTTCCTGTTTCTTTCATGTTTTCCTCATAAGTCATATTAGTCATAATAAAAGTTTTTTGATGCATTGGGAAAATAGACATTCCTTGAAAAATCTCTTGGGTCAAATCTACAATTTTAAGAGCCATTTAATCACCTCTTTCATGTGTTAATAATATTATATGACATATTTTTTTTTTAGCTATATAAATGTTTTACAAATCATTATAATAAATCAACAAAGTAAAGAGATAATAGACTATTTTTACAATAAATATTTATTAAATATTCACAAAGTTTATTCAATATAATTGTGATAGTATTAATATGTAAATATATAAAGGGAGGGATTATGATGTACGATGTAATTATTAAAAATGCTAGGATACCACAAGCGGATGAAACTACATTGACAAACATATTGGTAAAAGATGAAAAGATTGCCGGATTTATTGACAATATTGATGGGATTGACGCAAAAGAAATAATTGACGCAAATGGACATTTAACATTGCCTGGTTGTATTGATTCGCATACTCATTTTATGTATCAAGGTTTTCCACATAGAGAAAACTTTCTAACAGGTACTGCCGCTGCAGCAGCCGGTGGAGTAACAACAATTATTGATATGCCTTGTTGTTCTGTGCCATCAGTTAGATCAGTTGAACAGCTTAAATTGAAATTAGATGCAGTAAGTCCACAGGCACTAGTTGACTTCGCATTTTGGGGTGGAGTAACTGGTGAAGATGTTAGAAACGGATGGTTACATAATGTTGAAGAACAAGCTGAATATGGTGTTGTTGCATATAAAGCGTATATGACACCTTCTGTTCCAACATATCCAAGAGTTGACGATCCTGAAATGCTTGAAGCTTTCACAGAAGTTGCTAAGACAGGACTACCTATAGGGATTCATGCAGAAAACTATGCTATGTGTGATTATTATGTAAAAAAATACCAAAGAGAAGGAAGAACAGATGGACCGGCTTGGGCAGAAGCAAGATTGGAACTAGCGGAAAAAGTAGCTATAGAGCTAGGAATTAGCTTTGCAGAACATACAGGCGCTAGACTTCACATTGTCCACATGAGTACAGGAATAGGTGCAAAATTAATAGGTGAAGGCAAAAAAAGAGGATTAAATGTCACTAGTGAAACATGCCCTCATTATTTAACTTTAAATTATCAAGAAGCTATGACTAAATATGGTCCATTAGCTAAAATTGCACCACCTCTTAGAACTAAAAAAGACAATGAAGAACTATGGGAAGGATTGAGAAATGGAAGCGTTGATTTCATGGCTACTGATCATGCACCATATGAGTTAGAAAGCGAAAAACTAAGCAAGGGAATGAACATATGGACATCTTTCCCTGGAATTCCAGGTGTAGAAACAATGGTCCCTGTACTGATTAGTGAAGGCTACAATAAAGGAAGACTTTCATTGAGTAAATTAGTAGAAGTATTGTCAACAAATGCGGCAAAACATTATGGTATTTATCCAAAAAAAGGAGCAATGAATATTGGTTCAGATGCCGATTTCACAATCATTGATTTAGATAAGAGATGGAAAGTTGATCCTAAGAAACTTGCCTCCATGTGTGGTTACACTCCGCTAGAAGGTATGGAACTTAAAGGGAAAGTTGCTAAAACCGTTTTAAGAGGCCATTTAATTTATGAAGACAATGATGAAAGCGAATTAGCTAAAATGACAGATGAAGATATGCAAAGAATAGTACACAACTATCCTGAGGGGTTAGAAGAAAGGTACAAAGACATATTAAAAGAATTCCCTCATCTGCATAGTAAAGAATATGAAAACAGCTACAGGAAACAACATCCAGAGATAATCGATGAGCATATAAGGGGCATAAAAGGTATAAAAGTAAAACCAGGATTTGGTCAGTTTGTTAAGAGACAAAGCATCCAAGTGCTTCCAAGAAGAATAACTTTTTAATATCTTATTGATTAAATTTTCAAACTAAAATATAATGGAGGAAAGATAAAATGACTAAACATGCAATTTTAGTAATAGATATGCTAAACGATTTTGCTGATCCAAATGGAGTTTTATATTGCCCTAATAGTAGAAAAATAATACCCACAATGCAAAAACTATTTGATTGGGTTAGAGAAAGAAATAGAAATGGAAATGACGATGTCCAACTCATATTTATACAGGAAGCACATAGAAAAAATGATGCTGATTTTAAAGTAAGGCCAGTTCATGCTGTAAAAGGTACTTGGGGTTCGGACTTTATTGATGAATTAAGACCTTTGGATAATGAATATATTGTTCAAAAGAGAAGACATAGTGCATTTGCACACACAGACTTAGATTTATATTGCAGAGAGGAAAAAATAGATACAATAGTTGTTACTGGAACATGGACAAACGTATGTGTTAGGAGCTCTGCATCTGATGCATTGTATTATGCATATAAAGTTATAACTCTGAGCGATGCTGTACAATCAAAGACAGAGGAAATGCACTTAAGCGGATTGAGAGATTTAAGTATATTTACAAAAGTAATGACTGTAGATGAATATATTGAAGCCTGGGATAAGGGTGTTGATCCATGGGAAGGCGGAGGAGATAAAGAGAATAAAGTTGAATAACTAAGGCGAGCATTAGCTCGCCTAGTATTTAAACGAAAGTGGGGACAAAAATGCGTGTAATAGTTGGGATTACAGGCGGGAGTGGAGCAATCTATGCAGTATCTTTACTTAAAGCCTTAAATGAACTTAATATTGAAACTCATTTGGTAATTTCAAGAATGGGTGAATTTGTCTTAAACCAAGAATGCGATTTAAGTGTGAGCGAATTATCTAAATTAGCGAGCTATTATTATAAAAACGATGACTTTATGGCGCCTATTGCGAGTGGATCGTTTAAAGTTGATGGAATGGTTGTTGTTCCGTGTTCAATGAAAACTTTGTCTGCTATAGCTAATGGATACTCTGACAGCTTATTAACTAGAGCTTGTGATGTGGTTATTAAAGAAAGCAAGAAATTGGTATTAGTTCCCCGTGAAACACCGTTGAGTTCTATTCATCTAGAGAATATGCTAAAATTAAGCACATTAGGAATAAAAATATTACCTCCTATTGCTAGTTTCTACAACAATCCTAGTTCGATTGAAGACATAATCATACAATTTACAGGCAGGATTTTAGACAATTTAAATATTGAAAATAATTTAGTAAATCGATGGAATGGGAGGTGAAAGAGTGGAAACACAAATGCTTAGAGCAACTCTGGAAAAACTTAAAAATTTGAATGACTTACTTGAATGTAAGAAGAATGTATCTTCTGAATATGAATTAGGAGCTGTATTAAAACATTTTAACAACAAAACGCCTATTCTATTTAATAATGTTGATGGAGATAAAAAAAGAGCAATAGGCGGATTATACGGCAATAGAGATATAATATACAATTTAATGGGATTAGATAAAAAGAATCGCATTGATAAATTCATTAGTGCTTTAGTTAATCCTAAGGATTATAAAGTCGTAAAAGATGGGCCTGTTAAAGAAAATATAGTGAAGCGCAACATAGATTTGAAGAGATTATTCCCTATACCTAAATTTAATGAAAAAGATTCGTCTAGGTACATAACAGCAGGAGTATTGGTTGTCAAAGACAATGAAAAAGATGAGTATTATACATCTATTAGAAGATTCCAATACTTAGGAGGCAATAAATTATCAGTTTTAATAGCCTCGAAAAAATTAATGAACGATTTTTTGAAGAAAGAAAAACAAAATCAACCAATGGAAGTGGCGATAGTTCTAGGCTATGATGCTGAATTTCTTCTTGCAAGCCAATATAGTACAGATTTATATGGTGTAGACAAATACAGGATAGATAGCGCATTAAGAGATGAGCCTTTAGAACTTGTTAAATGCGAAACTGTAGATTTGCTAGTACCTGCTTATTGTGAAATAGTTTTAGAAGGCAGGATAGTCCCTGGCAAAAGAGAACCAGAAGGCCCTTTTGGTGAACTGATGGGCTACTATGGAATTGAGAAACCTCAACCTATTATTGAGATAGATGCAGTTATGTATAGAAATGACCCTATATTTCAAATAGCTTTTCCGTGTAGAGAGGAGCATGTTTCAAATGGAATGATTAGAGAAATTGAGCTATATACAAATTTGAATAAAGTTGTTGATGTTTCAGATGTTTATGTGACAGAAGGAGGAGGGTACAGATTCAATGCCGTTGCCTCTATAAGAAAGCATAATATTGGAGACGGTAAATCTGCAATTATATCGGGATTGGGATATAATAGTGAGCTAAAGCAAATTGTAATTGTTGATGACGATGTGGACATTTACGATCCTCAAGAAATCGAGTGGGCAATAACAACTAGAGCACAAGCAAGCAATGATTTTGTCATTATTCCATCTGCACTAGGTTCGGCATTAGAACCGTCTCATACTATAAATGGTACATCTGATAAAGTTGGAATAGATGCTACAAAGCCTATAACAGGTGATATAGAAAGATTTGAAAGGACAAAAATACCAGGGTTTGATAAAATAGATATTAATAAGTACTTTCCTACTATATAAAATAAGAAGGTGATTAAATGTTACAAGCTATGGGAATAGTTGAAGTTAAATCTTTAGTCGGAGCAATAGAAGCTGCTGACGCAATGTTGAAGGCAGCCAACGTAAAGTTGGCGGATTTTCAAATTGTAGGCTCGGGAATAGTATGTGTTACAGTAACAGGTGACGTAGGTGCTGTAATTGCTTCTGTAGAAAGCGGGAAAGAACATGCACAAAAGATTGCTGAAATAATATCTGTAAACGTAATTCCAAGACCACACGATGAGGTAGGAAAGATAATATAATGGTGGTGAAATAAATGGTAAATCCATTAGCAAGGGTTATTATGAGCAATATAACAAAAGATATCAAGGTAGATAATTCTTCGCAAAAAAAAATAAATAGCTATGATATCTTAGTTGATAAAGAAGAAAACATACTAAGAGCTTTGCTTAAAGGCAATACAGAGCAATGTTACGAAAATGACGAATCACAAAGTATTTCATCAGAAATGATAACAATTGAGCAACTAGCTGAAAAACTAAAAAGGGGGGAATAGACTGTGGAGAATGCCCTAGGACATATTGAGACATTGGGTTTGGGAACTGCTATAGCTGCGTTAGATGCTTCTTGCAAGGCTGCTGAAGTTACACTAATCGGATTTGAAAAAATCATAGGTGTGGCACAAGGGGTTGGCGTAAATATCCAAATAGCAGGCGAAGTATCTGCCGTAAAAGCTGCAGTTGAAGCAGGCGTAGAAGCCGGCAATAGAGTTGGCAAAGTTATTTCTAGCAATGTTATTCCAAGACCACACGAAGAAGTTGATAAATTGATAGAAAAGTTTAAGATGTCGCCAACACAAGAAAAATCAGAACAAAATACTAAAAATAAATCTGAAAAAAAAGATACCAATAAGGAGGAAAAATAAATGAGTCAAGCACTAGGTATGGTTGAAACAAAAGGATTAGTAGGTGCAATAGAAGCAGCAGATGCAATGGTTAAAGCAGCAAATGTAACAATTGTTGGATACGATAAGATAGGATTTGGATTGGTTACAGTAATGGTAAGAGGAGATGTTGGAGCTGTAAAAGCTGCAGTAGATGCTGGAGCAGAAGCTGCAAGATCTGTAGGAGAATTACATTCAGTTCATGTTATTCCAAGACCACATGCAGAGGTAGAAAGGGTTATTTTATCAAAATATGAATAATCATTGGAGTGTTATAGATGCCAAAAGACAATTTGGTTTCAAGAGTTATCAATCAAATAGGTTATAAATTGGATACTAATCAAACGGGTAGCTCAAGTAAGAATATATTAATTGCCATAAATGGTACTGATTCAAGTTTAGATAAAAAGCTATCAAATATATATGCTCAGTTTTCTAAGGAATACAACTTTATAATAGCTTATTCTTTCACTGCTTCGCAAATATTGGATATAGAGTCTATAAATCAAATTTTGAAGGCAAAATATATTTTTACAGAAGATAGCTTATTTGATCTTGATCATAATTTACAACTATTTGACACACTAATATGCCCTAATATAACCATCAATACACTTTCAAAAGTTGTATCAGGAAACATAGACACATATATTTCAAACTTGATATGGGCATCTCTTTATTTTGATAAAACCACATATATAGATTTTGAAAACTGCAAAAAATTTATGTCTTTTGAAACAAAGAATAAAACTATGAAAAATCAGATTGATCAAAAAATAAGAGAGATAATGAGTATGGGAGCAGTAGAAATTGTATATCCTTTATATGATTTCAAGATTAAGGGAACCAGAAGATATGATAGTGAGTTTAAATCAAAAATAGTGATAACAGATAGAGATGTTGATGCCATAAATGTCGGAGAAGAATTGCATTTACCATATGGAAGCATAATTACTCCTTTAGCTAAAGACAAAATTAGAGATAGAAACATAAAAATTGTTATTGATATGGAGGCTAAGAAATGAATTTAGGGAAAGTTATAGGAACTATAGTAGCTACTAGAAAAGATGATAAATTGATAGGGACTAAATTGATGTTAACTCAGCCTCTAAATATTGATTTAGAACCAATTGGAGAAGCTATCATAGCTGTAGATACAGTAGGTGCTGGAATTGGGGAATTAATAATTTATGTAAAAGGTACGGCAAGCAGAATTGCAGCTCGAAAAATGGACTCACCAATAGATGCTGCTATAGTTGGAATTGTGGATGTAATATCAAAGTAATTATAATCTTAGGTGGTGATCCAGCATGTATACAGAATATTTGAAGAAATCTTTAGAATATAGGAAAATGATTGATGTTTTAATGGGCAAGGATTTTGCAGACTTAGTTTTATTAAATGGAAATGTGATAAATGTCATTTCTAAAGAAATTTATAAAGCGGATATTGCAATTAAAGGTAAGTATATCTTATTAGTTGGAGATTGTAGAAATCTTATAGGACCAAATACAGTAAAAGTAGATGTGTCAGGCAAATATTTATCACCAGGCTTCGTAGATTCCCACATGCACTTTGAATCTAGCATGCTCACAATCACTGAGTTTTCTAGGTTGTCAATTCCATCAGGGACTACAACTCTCATTGCTGATCCACATGAGATTGGCAACGCATTAGGCCCTTTAGGTATAAAAGCTATGGCTGATGAAATTGACAATGTTCCTAATAAAGTTTATCTAGTAGTCCCTGCTTTAACACCAGATAGCCCCAGTTTAGAGACAGCAGGATATGATATAAACTCTAAAGACATGGAAGATTTATTAAATTATAAACATATAATAGGAATTGGAGAACTCCAGGGTTTTAGCAATGCTAGACATGTCTATGACAACACACCTGAGATAATTGACGATTTATTGGCATCTACAATGTATGCAAAATCTAATAATATGATAGTAGATGGGAATGCGCCTGAGTTGTTTGGCAATGAATTAGCAGCTCATATACTTGCAACAGGTGGAAAATGCTCATGCCATGAAACTACAACAAAAGAGGAAGCTATTGAGAAACTAAGGCAAGGTGTGTATCTCTTTATGAGAGAAGGTTCTACACAAAAAAACATGAGTGAATGCATTAAAGCAGTGACTGAGAATAATATGGATTCAAGAAGATGTATTCTTGCTACAGATGACATGTTAGCAAATGATTTAGAAACTCTAGGCCATATGAACGAAATAATTCGCCGTACTATTAGAGAGGGAGTTGATCCCGTAGAAGCTATACAGATGGCTACTATAAACCCAGCTACATATTTTGGACTTTCAGAAATTGGGTGTTTAGCTCCTGGGAAATACGCAGATATTGCTGTAATTGATGATCTTAGTAATATGATTGTATCTGCATGTTTTATAAATGGTGAATTAGTTGCTGTAAATGGTGAATTAATAATAAATTTGCCATCATATGCTTATCCAGACAATGTAAAGAACTCAGTTAAGAGAGCTCATATAAGCGAGAGAGATTTGGAAATACATTCTGTAAATAATAAAGAGAAAGTGCGATGCATTAAACTTATACCTGATCAAAATCTTACAGGGAAATATGAGCCTGTAATCAACACTAAAAACGGACTTATTTTGCCAGATGTTAACAATGATGTATTGGAGATTGCCTGTATAGAAAGATATGGAAGAAATAATAATATAGGAAAAGCATTTGTAAATGGCTTTGGTATTAAGGATGGTGCTTTAGCAGAATCTGTCGCACACGATACTCATAACTTATTAGTAGTAGGCACTAACTTAAAAGATATGGTTAGTGCTGTAAATGCGGTTATTGATATGGGTGGAGGATTAGCTGTATCAAAAAACGGACGAGTAATTTCGCAATTGCGATTACCAGTCGGAGGACTAATAACTGATGAATTAAATGGGCATGAAGTGAGTGAAAAAATAAAAGAAATTGAAATGATAGCAAGAGAGCAGCTGCATTGTACTGTACATTCTCCATTTATGCATCTTTCTTTCTTGGCTTTATCAACATCTCCCGCATGGAAAATAACAGATAGAGGATTAATAGATGTCAATAATTTTAAAGTGTTATCACCAATAGCTGAATAAAAATTTATATATTCAAATCTATAATAGATAGTTGCAGAATACAAAATTAAAAATATATAGAGTTATCCACAGCTAAAATTAAAAATTCAATAGATTTTGCAATTAAACAATTAATTAATTATAAACATTATACTTAAGCACAGAAAAAAAGGCATAGAAAACT
>JAHDQA010000120.1 GCA_018434075.1 Tissierellaceae bacterium | reverse complement strand
TTTTTGTATCGCCTAATGATGGCAAATTGTCTATTGAGGATCAGCTTGCAGGAAAGAATGTTAATTTAACCCAATTTAGTAGAGCTATGGAAGAATTAGGCATCAATATTATCAAGGCTCATTCTCCACAGGCTAAGGGTAGAATTGAAAGGCTTTGGGAAACTCTCCAAAGTAGATTGCCTGTTGAGTTTAAATTACATAGATTTTTCTAGTATAATCTTCAGGGCGTAAACATTGTGTCTTAGAGATTTTTAAAGGTAAAGCACCTCTTAAAATGAATCAAAAGCCTTATTCCAATAAAACAGTGTAAATGTATTTTTAAATTATATAGTGACATTTTCACTGAATAAAACTTTATACTTTTATATGACATTTTCACTGACTATTGACAGCTGGATTTTTAAACTGATTTGGTTCATATTTATTATACCATATCATCTAAAATTTATCTTTAAATATCTATCCTGTTTTTTAAAGAAATCATGGTTTTTTCTCTCACAATTTCATATAAATTTAGCTTTGTTACTTCAACTAATATTGGATTATTCTTGTCTTTCTTGAATTCTTCCTCTAACGTATTTTTTAACATATCTATGTCTGTCTTAGAACTCATGTCTATAAAATCTACGATAATTATTCCCCCAATATTTCTGAGTCTAAGTTGTATAGCTATTTCTTTTGCAGCTTCTAAATTAGTTTTTAATACGATTTCTTGATAATTTTTCCCATTTACAAGACTACCAGTATTCACATCTATCGCAGTTAATGCTTCCAATTCATCAATTACTATATATCCACCACTTTTAAGTGCAACTTTATTAGAAACAGCTTGATACAACTCATGAGTTATTAGAGGGTCATGCTTCGAACTAAAGTCTAAATCTAAAACGATATTTTCTCTTGAATTATTTTTATCATCTGATTTGTTTAAAATGTCAAAGTAAAAATCCTTGTCATTTACAACTATGAAATCTTCATTTGGATTATAATAGTCTCTCAATATCCGATCTGTGATGCTAGTTGTTTGATAGATTAGCTTAGGAGTTGGTAAATAATTCAATTCACTTAAAATCTTAGTGTATAGAGCTTCTAATGTTCTGTACTCATTTAATAGATCTTCTTCCAGTGCTTTTGCAGCATTGGTTCTTAAAATTATTCCACAATCATCTGAAAATATACACTTTGCAATTTTTTCTAGGTTTACTCTCTCAGCATTTTTTACTTTTTTTGATATGCTTATTCCAGAATTAAAAGGACACAATACAATATATTTACCTGCTAAAGTCAATTTCATAGTCACTTTAGCTCCTTTTGAGCCAATTTGATCCTTAATTACCTGGACTAAAACTGTATCACCTGATTTTATCCTATGATGTTTCGAATTGTAATCTATTTGAGGGATCTCTTCAAAGCTCAAATATGCATTTTTCGCTTCTCCGATATTTACAAAAGCAGCATTCATACTTGGCAATACTCTTTCCACTTTCGCACGATAAATATTTCCTACGATTGAATGTTCAATATCTTCTTCTTCATAGTATTCAACAAGCCTGTCATCTTCAACAATCGATATAATTTTCTTTTCTGAAGATATATCAAAAAAAATTTTCCTCATTCCTATCCCTCAAATTCCTGAGAATAAGTTTCTATTTTTTTAGCTTCAAAGCTGTCTAAATCCAGTCTTATTTTAGTGTTTTTATTGATTGCTTCAAGCAATTCAATTGGCTTTACATTTCCCTGCTCGCCTGTCATTACAATAGTATTCAGCCTTATTGTATTCCCACAAATATTCTCCACAGATAATTTAAATATGAATGGTCTGATATTGACTATAGTCGTTATTTTGCTTTTGCCTTTCTTTTTCTTTTTTTCAATATCGATGTTTTTTAAACCTAATAATTCATTTATCTCAAGGTAATAATCTATTTCATCTCCTGAATTTAAAGTATCAACTAATATTTCGTATTCACTTTTGCACATAGTAGATGAAATTGACGGGGTCATTTCATCTATACCATAAGATTCAACTATTTCTATCCCTGTTGGCAGAATTTCATTTAGCTTATTCTTAAATTCTTGAGGGGATATAGGTTCAATTAACTCCAAATCGAAATACTCACACACGCTCTCAATTCCAAGTGGCAATGGATTTCCAAGAGATAATTTAGGATGAGGGTTAAAACCCTCAGAGTATTTGACTGGTATATTTGATCTTGTGAAACTTCTATTAAATAATCTTATCAAATCAAGGTGAGATAAATATTTTAGATAACCAAGCTTTGTATACTTAGCTCTTATTTTCAATTAAGCACACCTCTCATTTCACAATTGTCAATGCCACAAGCATTACATGATTCTCTACAATCAGATGTTGTCTTTCCATCTGTTGCTTTTTTGTACTCTCTGATTAAAGTCTTTTTTGATGGCCCTGCATTAATAAAATCCCACGGAAGTATCTCATCTAAGTCTCTCTCTCTATTAGCATAAAAATATGGATCTATTTCTGAATCATCAATTGCTTTTAGCCAAGTATCAAAATTAAATGCACTACTCCATCCATCAAACTTACATCCATATTCCCAAGCTTTTAGTAAAAGTTTGGATGTTCTTCTATCTCCTCTTGAAATAATAGCTTCTATATAGCTAACTTTCGGGTCATGATAATTAAACTTAATTTTAGGATCTTTAAATGTCTTCTTTAATAAATCTATTTTATTATTAAATTCTTCAATGCTATTTTGTCCACACCATTGAAAAGGCGTAAATGGTTTTGGGACAAAACATGAAACACTTGTAGTTAGTTGGAAATTTCCAATTTTTTCTTCCTTAGGTCTATTAAAAAACATATCCTTAACTTTATACGATAAATCTCTTATTCCCAACAAGTCAGCATCAGTTTCTGTTGGCAGGCCCATCATAAAATATAACTTTATTTTCGAATATCCTTCTTTAAATGCATAACTCATTGCGTTTTCTAAATCGCTTTCGTCCACTCCCTTGTTGATCACATCTCTTAATCTTTGACTACCAGCTTCCGGAGCAAATGTGAGACTTGTCTTTCTTACTCTCTCTATCTCTTTTAAAATATCAATGCTTATAGAATCAAGCCTAAGCGAAGGAAGTGAAACCCCTACCTTTTTATCTTCGAATTTATCTAGCAATCTATGAATCAATAAATCCAATTGTGTGTAATCACAAGAACTCAGTGAAGATAATGAAATAGTGTCATAACCTGTAGATTCTACCAATTTCTCAGCTTGATTTATCAAACTATCAACAGACTTTTCCCGTATTGGTCTATAAATAAATCCAGCTTCGCAAAATCTACAACCATGTGTACACCCTCTAAAAATTTCCAAAACAATTCTGTCATGTACTGTCTCGATATAAGGAACTATCATTTTTTCAGGACTATACATATTATTCAAGTCTCTTACTCTTCTTTTTTTAATGATTTCTGGAACTTTAGATTCTAAAACAATTCTTTTGGAAATTGTCATATCTTCATTGTAAATAACGTCATAGAATGCTGGAACATATACACCTTCTACATTTGTCGCTGCATCATATAAAAACTCTTTCTTAACAAAACCTTTCTCTTTATGTTTTTTATATAACTCCAATAATTCAAGAGTAGCCTCTTCTCCTTCGCCAATTAAAAACAAATCAATAAAATCAGCTAAAGGTTCAGGGTTAAAAGCGCATGGCCCACCTGCTATCACTATTGGATAAGTTTCATCTCGATCCTTTGAAAAGATTGGTATATTTGCCAAATCCATCATATTTAATATATTTGTATAGCTCAACTCATACTGCAATGTAAACCCGAGTATGTCAAATTTTTTTACTTCCTCTTTGCTTTCTAATGTAAATAGTTCAATATTATTTTTTCTCATTTGATCTTCCATATCAAACCATGGCGCAAAAGTTCTTTCACAAACAAAATCTTTTTGATCGTTTATTAAATTATACAATATATGCAATCCTAGATGCGACATTCCTACTTCATATACGTCAGGAAATGCAAATGCAAACTTAACTTTTGCATTATTTATATCTTTATTGTGAGAGTTTTCCTCTAGCCCAATATATCTAGCGGGTTTCTCAACTTTTTTAAGCACTTTATCTAAACTCTTTCTGTTTATCAAGTAATTCACCCTTTTTAATATAATTACAATAACTCTAACAAGTCGTTAGAGTTATGTGTCGTCCCTCATTTTTAGTTTTTTGATTGGAATGTTAGCAATCAGAGCCGATACCGGTTTGTTATCCCCTTCTTTAGTCGTTTTTGTCATTTTGATATCTATTTCTGAAGTATCTATTTCAGCGTAATTTGAAATTACATTTATAATATCGTTTTTTATTAACTCCAATAGTCTTGGCGATAGGTCTGCTCGATCATGAACTAATACCAATTTTAATCTTTCCTTAGCAACATCTTTACTTTTCTCTTGTCTTCTAGAAAAAATTTCTAATAATCCCATTACAAGGCCTCCTATCTGCCAAATAGTAATTTCATCATTTTACTGAATTTCCCTTGATTCGATTCTTCTAAATTCAATAACTCTACTTCCTCCCCTATTATCCTCCTGACAATGTTTCGGTATGCTTTCCCTGATAATGCTTTTTCATCCATTACTACTGGTTCCCCTTTGTTAGTAGAAATAACGACATTTTCATCATCAGGTACTACACCAAGCAATCTTACAGCTAAAATATCAAGTATGTCCTCAATATTCATCATATCTCCTCTTTTAACCATATCTTGTCTAATTCTATTGACAATTAGCCGTGGTTGGTAAATTTCATTAGCTTCTAATATGCCAATTACTCTATCAGCATCCCTAACAGCAGATACTTCGGGTGTAGTTACAATTATTGCTTCATCAGCGCCAGCTATAGAATATTGAAAACCTTGTTCAATACCAGCAGGCGAGTCAATAATTATGTAATCGAATTCTTTCTTAAGTTCATTAACAAGTTCTACCATTTGCGCACTGCTTACTGCTGTCTTGTCTTTTGTTTGAGCGGCTGGCAGCAAATAAAGGTGTTCATGTCTTTTATCTTTAATGAGAGCTTGCTTTAATTTGCAATTTTTCTCAACTACATCCACTATATCGTAAACGATTCTATTTTCTAAACCCATTACTACATCTAAATTTCTCAGTCCAATATCTGCATCTAAAACGACTACAGAATAGCCTTGCATAGCTAATCCAGTGCCTATATTAGCGCTTGTTGTGGTTTTGCCTACCCCTCCCTTACCTGATGTGACTACTATTGCTGTTCCTTTTTTTTCATTTTCCATACAAAAGTCTCCCCTTTATTTGTTTGGTAGATATGGTTCTATTATGACTTTATCTTCTATAATTCTAGCAATTTCAGGATATTTGTAATATGAGTCTCCTTCTGGTGGACGAACTATTATGTCATCTATCCTTAATTGAGTAGGTAATAAACTGTAAGCAGCAACAACTGCATTCTTATTCCCACCTATACCAGCATGTGCTACTCCTCGTAACAATCCAAGTACTATTATATTACCTTTTGCCCTTAATACAGCTCCTGGATTTACATCACCTATTATGACAATATTGCCATTGTAACTTACTTCCTGGCCTGATCTCAATGTGCCATGTACAAATTTAGTCATACCTTCTTCGACTATATTTGTCGTTGTACTGGCTTGGCTTTTTTCTTGACTTTCTATTTCTTTTGATGAAGGGATTTCTTCATCCTTTAGAATAAAATCGTATTTGTACTTCAACAATAACATAATTTCTGTCTTAATATCAAGTGTTAATTCATCTCCTACAATATTTATCAGCTTACTTCCTTTAAAAAAGTCTATGTTCTCATTAATCTTTAGTTCTAAAGCTTGCTTTATCTTATTGTAATCATTCCCTTCAACACTTATAAAAACACCATCTGCTATACCTTTTATTGAAATCATAGAATCACTCATAGAATACCTCCATAATGGCAAAGTTTTAATAAAATTATTGATTGTTGATAATTGAATTTTCTAGTGGAAGAGAATTTTCAACTCCTTCAGAATTTAATCCTAAATACTCAGCCATTATTTCTCTTACCATAGGTGCTGCATAGCCACCTGATCCACCTTGAAAAATTACAGCAGCAACTGCTATTTCAGGCTTGTCATAAGGTGCGAATCCGACAAACCAAGCAAAATCATCAAATTTCTCATTTGTATATGGATTTCTTCCACTTCTCTCAGCTGTTCCTGTCTTAACTCCTACTTTTATAGGGAAATTTTGAAATGTCAATCTAGCAGATCCATCATCGGCAACTCTTAGCATACCTTTTTTTACATGCTCAAGATTTTCATAATTATTTAGTCCAATTTCTTGTGATTGCACTTTTCTCTTATAAAGGACACTAGAATTGTTGTAGTCCATTATACTATCAATTACTGTAACTTTATTTCTATTTCCACCATTTGCAATAGTTGATATATAATTTGCCATTTGTATTGGTGTATAAGCATTTTGTCCTTGTCCAATTACTACATTTAGAGTATCTGTAATTGTCCACCCAGCTTGGTTTAAATATGTGTATTTTATTTTATCAGCTAAGCCTTCTCTTTCAGAATTGATTTTCTTTTCAGGATCAAAGCCCATAGCCTCGAGTCTTCTTACTACTTCTCCTCTTGTTAGAGGCATATCTAGCTCAGTCCAACTTACAATCTCTTGTATAGCTTCTTCTATTTGATCATCTGTAAGGGTATTGCCTTCAGAAACATATTTTTTTAAATTCTCTTTTAACATGTTTCTAAGTAAAACTTTAGTAGTAACGATTTTCTTCTGAGGGTCTGGAACTCCGCCTGATACTTCTGCAGGCACATTAATCTCTATGCCTGTCTTATCGTTAAGCCCTAATTTTTTAGACATATCTACTAAATCCTCAATTTCAACTTTTACACCTATATCTTGACCAGTTCTTTGATTTCTTCCTAAAGCTAGAGTGTAAAAGTAATAATTACAAGAGTCAGCAATTGCATCGTATAAATTTTCATATCCATGTGTTCCACCAGTATTAGTATATATTAAACAGTGAAACTTTTTATCCCCTACTTGTACATATCCCATATCACGAATTTTAAGTAATGGATCTAAGCCTTTTTCTAAAGCAGTTAAGGCCGTTACCATTTTATAAGTTGAGCCTGGCTGTACTGCTGTTTGAGTTGCTATATTGTAAAGTGGTCTAGCTGCAAGCGGATTATCAATATCTTCAGGAAATAAACTAGCCCAATCAGAGCTTGAAATTCCAGTTGAAAATAAATTTACATCATAAGATGGGTAGCTTGCCATAGCAAGTACCTCTCCTGTGTTTACATCAAGTACCACAACAGCCCCAGAATTGGCATATATATAAGGTCTACCTTTTTTCTTGTTGATTCCATATTTAAAGTTTCCCCATTTGCTTTCAAATGTACCACCTTTGCTAAGTTCACGAATTGTCTTTTCTAGAGCTTCCTCTGCCACTTTTTGAAGTTTTAAATCAATAGTCAAATATATATTGTTTCCAGGAATAGGTTTTTTTTCTTCAATTATATTTGTTGTATTCCCAACTGCATCAACTTCTACTTTTTTTATCCCACTTTCTCCACTTAATTCTAATTCATAACTTTCTTCAATACCAGTTTTCCCTATTAAAGCATTTGGCGAATAACCATTCTGGTTGATGTATTTTTCTATTTCGTTGTCTTGACTTATTTTCCCAATATAACCAAGTATATGGGCTGCTGTCTTTCCCTCGGGATAGAACCTAACAGGTTCAATAGAAATAGATATCCCAGGAACAGTTGATAAATTTTCTTCAATTTTAGCAACAGTCTTATCTTTAATTCCATAAGCGATATTTATTGGTTGATAAGCCATATACCCTTGAGAACTTAATTGATTTAACAGTCCTAGAATAGATTTTGCTTCATAACTACTTAGTTCTTTTTCAATTCCATTGTTTTGTCTAACAGCTTCAAAAGCTTCTTTTACAGTCATGCCCGGCTTAATTTTATTCTTGTTTTCCCAAGTCTTTAATTCACTTGTGAATGTATATTCTATGCCTTTTGAAATAGTTATTTTTGGATTTATTCCATCATTTATTAGTTTTGATTGAGCATAATAAATTATTTGATTATTCTTAATGAACTCATCTAAAAGACCATTCTCTTTCGCAAATTCAATAAGTACTTCTACAGGTTCAATATCTTTTGTTGCATTTCCATTTAATAGTTTATATATAACTGTATTCTGCTCTTGATTTATTACAATTTCAACAGGACTTGTTAATCCTTTATCCTTTATCATGGATATCAAGACTTCACCAGGAATTAGTTTCTCATTATCCTTTCCGACAATTATATTAGTTAAGAAGGAATTTAAAGAATTTTCGACAAATAGATTTATAAAATCTTCTTCAGCAGTTGTCCTAAAAGTTATGTATTCATATTTTTTCATTAAACTAGCTTTATTTTTTATATAATTATCGACAAAAACAGAAGAAAATTCTTCTAAAATCAAATTTTGTTGCAAACCCTTGCTATCTAGCAACTCATATGCCATAAGCCTTGCAATTGGATGCTCTAATATCTTTCTAATATCACTTTTGTTGGTGCCAATAATTTGAGACAAGTATAAAGCATAGGATTGTCTTGTTTCATCAGCTGAGATATCCCTAATATCATTTGTTTTAGATAGTATTTCTTTTGTATTATTCAAAATATCATAATTATAGTGATTTTCATAAGGAAGCACAAATTGAGAGCTTAGAAGATCATCCATTAAATTGTTTTCAATTAAAATATTGATCATTATTTCTATTGGCTCAAGATCACTAGTTACATAATCATTGATATCTTTAAATTTTATGCTATTTAGCTCAATTTGAAAATCATTTGAGTAATAAACTCCATCTTCCTCTAAAAAGCGAACTAACTTTAATAAGTAATCATTTCTCTCTGATTTATCTAAATTATTCAGTTCATCTTTCAACAGTTGTACAGTAAAACTAGGCGTATTACCTGCTAAAAGTCTACCATATCTATCTCTTATTTCCCCTCTTGGAGCAGACGTGTAGATTTCTTTTATTCTCTTATTATCTGCTAAATCTCTATAATAATCTCCATAGGCAATTGTCAAACTTGCTAGTTTAAATAATAAGACTATTGTTAGAACAATCAATGAGTATCTCACAAAATCAAATCTATCGAATTCTTTCTTTTTATTGCTCAAAATATACCACCTATTCTAATTGAACTTAATTTTAGGGCGAGTGAAGATTTTTGAAAAAATTTTATAGTATATGATGACAAATATTGCATTGTAAACTATTTCAAAAGAAAAGACATTTTTTAACGCCAACTTTAAACTAATATCAGCTGTTAAAAAATATATTATTAATGAATAAAGAGCATTGTAAAAAATAGTTGACAATACAGTAAAAATCACTGGGTTTAATAAATTATCTCTCGCAAAAGAATCTTTTGCAAACCCGATAAAATATCCGACAAAGAACAGTATCAAAGAACTTATCCCAATAGTTGTTGAATACAAAATGTCTGTTAATAACCCAACAAAAACACCGTATATGGAACCGACAAACCTTCCTTTAAGAAGGCTTACTACAATAATTAATACTAATGCAGTATTAGGAACTATCCCTAAAAATTCAATGCTAGGTAATACAGTGCTTTGTAGAATCAAATTAATAATTGCTGCCGCTAATAAAATTAATATATTCATTTTGACCTCTTATATTATAACATACACATTATATAGCTTTTTAAAATTTACAGCTGGCTTTATGATTATTTTTTTAGTAAGTTCTTCTTGATTATCAATTATATCTGTGACCTCACCAATGAAAATGTCTTTCTGATATACCTCACCAAGTCCAGAAGTGTATACTAAATCGCCAATTATAACTTCTGCTTCATAATCAAATAAAAGCCCCTCAACTATGTTATCGCTACTTCCAGATATTATTCCGCCATCTTGTGTCCTAAGTATTTTAAATGCCACTGAATTCTTTTCATTTGTGATAGACACCACTTTTGCCCAGTTATCTCCTATGTCTACAATTCTACCAACTAAACCTTCTTGATATACATTGCTATCTATCTCAACAGCTTCAATCACAGTGTTTCCAATTTCTAATCCATCATTCTTTCCTTTATCAATAGTAAAGACATCAAACCAATTTTCCGGCTCTCTCCCAATGACCTCTGCATTAACTAAATCGTATTTTGTACTTTCTAATAATTTCTCTTCTTTTAACAAATAATCTGATTTGCCTATAATATTTCTTAAATCTCTATTCTCGCTTTCAAGCCTTTTTATTTCCTCCTTCAAAAGCTCATTTTCTTCTTTTGCATTTATAGTATCCTTCAATGATGAAAATACGCCGCTTATCCCTTGTCTTATGTTGTTAGTAAATTTATTAAGTGGAGTTAACACTCCACCTAATAAGCTTTCAAATTTTGACATTGGTTCACTTCTATTACTTGTCAGTCCGATTGTCACTATTAAAATAGCAGCAACTACAACTACAAATATTCTCTCTTTGTATTTTTTAAAAAAATACATAGTTATCACTACCCAATCCTATTGTATTTAGAAGTTGTTCTTTTTAATAATTCAATGTTCTCTAAAGCTTTACCAGTTCCTAAAGCAACACAATCAAGTGGTGTTTCAGCAACTCTTGTCACTATGCCAGTCTCCTTATTAGTCAATACATCCAAGCCATGAAGCAATGCTCCTCCACCTGTTAACATTATCCCGTATTCCATTACATCAGCAGCTAGCTCTGGTGGTGTCTTCTCTAAAGTTGCTTTTATTGCATCAATTATACTTGTAACAGGTTCTTTTAAAGCCTCATAGATTTCTTCAGAAGAAATGTTTATTGTTCTTGGCAATCCGCTAACAAGGTCCCTGCCTCTTATATCCATTGATCCTAAAGTCTTATCCTTTATTGCTGAACCAATTGCTATTTTTATCTCCTCAGCTGTTCTTTCTCCTATCATAAGGTTATATTCTTTTTTTATATAACTTATAATGTAATTGTCAAGCTCATCTCCGCCTACTCGTATAGAAATACTAGCGACTATCCCGCCTAATGATATTACTGCTACCTCAGTTGTGCCTCCACCAATATCTACTACCATGCTCCCAGTTGGTTCATTTACTGGTAATCCTGCCCCTATTGCAGCAGCCATAGGTTCTTCTATCAAATATGCTTCTTTTGCACCAGCTTGGATTGTAGCTTCTTCGACTGCTCTTTTTTCAACTTCTGTTACACCACTAGGTATGCATACTATTACTCTTGGTTGGCGTATTGACTTCTTTTGAGTAGCTCTTTGTATAAAATATTTTAACATTTCTTGAGTAATATCAAAATCAGCAATTACACCATCTTTTAATGGCCTAATTGCGACAATATTTCCTGGTGTTCTCCCTATCATTTTTTTAGCTTCTTCCCCTACTGCCAATACTTTTCTACTTGTTTTTTCAATCGCAACTACTGAAGGTTCTCTTAATATGATGCCTTTCCCTTTCATAAATACTAAAGTATTTGCTGTCCCTAAATCTATTCCCATATCACGAGATCCATTTCCAAACAATGCCATAATATTCCTCCATTAAATATATTTTTTCTCTTTCATGCTTAAGTAATTTTCATTTCCAACGATAATGTGGTCTATCACTTTTATGCCTATTATCTCTCCAGCTTCAATGAGCCTATTAGTAATAGCAATGTCTTCATTGCTAGGCGTGACATCACCACTCGGATGATTATGTGCAAGTATTATTGAATTTGAGCTTTTCTTTATTGCTTCTTTAAATACTTCTCTAGGATGAACTATTGAAGAATTAAGACTTCCTATAGATATATTTTCAACTGAAATAACTTGATTTTTAGTATCTAATAGCACAATGTTAAAATACTCTTTTGTTAAAAATTTCATCTCATCAACCAATATTCTTGCTATTTGATAAGGTTCTGAAATTCTAATACTTTCATATGGATTTACTTTTTTAATCCTTTTCGCTAATTCTAATGCTGCAATTATTTGTGCGGCTTTACATTCGCCTATTCCATTTACTTTTTTTAAATCATCTATACTAGCATCAGTAAGATGCACAATTCCTCTTTTATCCAATCCTATTACTTTATTAGCAAGATCAATTGCCGTTGAATCCCCCTGACCAGTTCTTATGATGACAGCTATGAGCTCAGCATTAGACAATGATTCTGGGCCATACGCAATTAATTTTTCTCTAGGCCTTTCATTTATAGGCATCTCTTTAATAGTATATTTTTTATCCTCTAATAAATATTTCCCCATTGTTTTTTCTCCTATAAAAGCGATGTGTCAAAATACTTTTTTAGTGAGTCATTAATTTTTGAGATAGGAAGCCCAACTACATTGAAATAGCATCCATTTATTTTTTCTACTAGCAATGAGCCTTTGCCTTGTATAGCATATGCCCCTGCTTTATCTACATACTCATATGCCTCTAAATAAGCTTCTATTTCACTAGAATCTAAATCTTTAAAATACACCTCTGTCAGCTCAAAATCTACTATTTTTATGAGACTATTGGTGTCAACTAATGCAAAGCCAGTTATTACATCATGCTTTTTGCCACTAAGAGATCGTAAAGTCATTCGGGCATCAAGTTTATCCTTTGGTTTGCCAATTATCTCATTTCCTTTAACGACAACTGTATCTGCAGCAATAATAATAGCATCGTTTACTCTCTTTGACACATCTATTGCTTTTTGAAATGCCAAGCTCATTGTAATTTGTTCAGGCACATCATCTATTCTAAAGTGCTCTTTTATAGAGCTCTCTACCACTTTTATGTCAATTCCTATTTGCTTAAAAATCTCTTTTCTTCTAGGTGAAGCTGAAGCTAAAACAAAATCCCTCATTTTTTATTCCTACTTTCGAATATAGAATTGAAACTGACTTTTAAGTTTTTAACAATATAATGTGTTGCCAAACCTACGAAAAATCCAGTAAATAAACTCATTAACAACAAAAATGGCAAATAAGTATATATCATTATATTATTGAGTATTATAGCCGCAACAGTTACTTGTCCAATATTATGAAATACTGCGCCTATCAAGCTAGTTCCTATCATACTAAAGAAGTTTGAAAAGTATCTATAAGATATATACATTGCTATACAGCTTAAAATTGCGCCTGTAATACTATATATGAAGGATGTCACGCTACCTGTTACAAGCATGAGTAAAATACTTTTTAACATTGCAACTATAATGCCTTCTTTAAATCCAAAAACTACCAAAGTAACTAGTATCACTATATTTGATAGCCCTAATTTTGCTCCGGGCACAGGTATTGGAATAGGTATTGAGGATTCAAGAACGCTTAATGCAAGCCCTACTGAAACTAGTAAGGAAATAAAAATTAATTTATTGGTTTTTTTCATCTAAAACCCTCTTTGATGTAAAATTAATCAGTAAATGACTACTAATATGATAATCATAAACACTATATAGTTTATCATTAATAATTTTTATTTACAAGTTAGATTGAACAAAAAAATAGAGCTTGTAAAAAGCTCTATTAACCAGCAATTTTGTTGCTTTCTATTAAATCTTGCTTTGTTGCATCCACTATTGACTTAGTAGGACATTTTTCAACACAAACCATACAATTAGTACATTTTTCATAATTTATTTTGGCTAAATTATTTTCAAAAGTAAATGCATCTTCTGGGCAGTTCTTAACACATATCTTGCAGCCAATGCAGCCTATTGAACAATAGCCCCTTACCAATTTGCCAGGGTCTTCACTCTTGCATTTAACAATTGCCTTATTATCGTACGGAACTAACTCAATAATATGTTTTGGACATACTTCAATGCATTTCTTACAAGCTGTACACTTTTCCCTATCAATAACAGCAATTCCATTTGTAATAGTTATAGCATCAAAAGCGCATACGTCAAAACAACTTCCACACCCAAGGCAACCGTAAGAGCATTCTTTTTTCCCATCCGCCAAAGTAGTCTGCACTCTACAATCTGCTAGCCCTTGATATATATACTTGTCTTTAGCTTTATCGCAATCTCCTTGACATAAAACAACTGCTACATTTTTTTCAAATTCTCCTGCACTTACGCCAAGTATTTCTGAAACAGCATTTGCTACCTTTTGTCCTCCAACTACGCACGAATTAGGTTCAGCTTTGCCTTCCGAGAGAGCTTTTGCTAACCCTTCGCACCCAGGATAGCCACAAGCGCCACAATTAGCTCCTGGAAGTACATTTAATATTCTCTCTACGTTTTGATTTAACTCAACAGCAAATATCTTTGAAGCTATTGAAAGTAGTGACCCAAATAAAAGTCCTATTCCGCCTAAAATAAGTACAGGTTTAATAATATTCATTATTTCCATCTAATCGCCTCCTACATTAACCCAGAGAAACCAGCAAAAGCTATGGACATCAATCCAGCTGCAATTAATGTTAAAGGAAATCCTTTGAGTGATTCATGAATTTCAGCTATTTCTAACTTTTCTCTAACAGAAGCCATTAGCACAAGAGCTAATGAAAAGCCCAATGCAGCACTAAATGCGCTCGCAGCAGTTTCTAATATGTTGTATTTTTCTTGGATGTTTAGTATTGCAACTCCTAATACAATGCAGTTTGTTGTTATAAGTGGTAGATAAACTCCCATGGCATTATAAAGCGATGGAGATGTCTTTTTTAATACTAGTTCAACAAATTGAACTAAAGATGCAATTACTAATATAAATACAATAGTCTGTAAATATTCAATCTGCGCAGTTTCCAAAATTAATTTTTGTATTATAAACGTTATAATTGAAGCTAATGTTGTGACAAAAGTAACTGCGACTCCCATACCAGTAGCTGTCTCCATTTTATTAGATACTCCTAAAAATGGACATATCCCAAGAAATCTGGAAAAAACATAGTTGTTCACAAAGACATTAGCAATTATTATATTTACGATATTCACTTATATCCCTCCTTATTCTTCAGAAAATCTTTTGACCACTACAGTTCTAAATATAGCAATTAGAATTCCTAATAAGATAAAAGCTCCAGGAGGCGCTATAAATAACGCTGCAGGTTGAAAGCTTTCTCCAAATAACTGAATTCCCCAAATACTGCCTGATCCAATTATTTCTCTGATTGTTCCTAAAATTACTATAGCAATTCCGTATCCTAAGCCCATTGCTACTCCATCGATTGCGGATTTAAAAACACTATTTTTTGAAGCAAAAGCTTCAGCTCTTGCCAATATTAGACAATTTACTACAATAAGAGGAATAAAAATTCCTAAAGCTTGATACATTGGTTGCATAAAAGCTTTCATAAGCATTTCAACTAAAGTTACAAAAGTTGCAATTACAACTATGAAAATTGGAATTCTGATTTTTTCAGGTGTAACTTTTCTAATCATCGATATGACGACATTTGAAAGGACTAGAACTCCAATAACTGCTACTGCCATGGTAACGCTATTTTTAAGAGAACTAGATACCGCTAGTACTGAACACATTCCAATCAGTTGTACAAAAATAGGATTTTGTTTGATTATTCCATTTTTAAAATTATCTGAGATTTTCATCTTATCACCCCGCTATTTAGAAAGATAATTTACATATGCATCTACAGCCCCATTTACAGCTGCCTGTACTGCAGTAGTCGAAACTGTCGCACCACTTAATGCAAGGAATTCATTGTCTGCAGAAGGAGATTCGACAGGTACTAGCTTTTCTGTAGCTGATTTGCCTACAAAAGATTCTGCAAATGCAGGGTCATCGACAATTCTAGACCCAAATCCAGCTGTTTCACTCATTTGAAGAACATTAAAACCTACTATTCTTCCATCAGTATTTATGCCGATTAAAGATATTATATCTCCACCATATCCAACAGACTTAACTTTTAATCCATATCCTATTACTTCATCACCTTTTAAAGCCTTTGTTACTTCTTGAACAAAATTATTGTTTGCTTTAATTTCGTTCAACTTTTCCTCTTCTATTGGTTGAAAATCATCAGCTTCAGGAAACATCTCAGCAATAGCACCAAAGCTTCCTTGCTTCTCTATTTCTGCGATTATCGGCGCGGTTACTTCATTGGCAAAAGCCAAAACTCCAGCCGAAATTGCTGCAACTAAAAACAATATAAACCCTAGTTTTATAGTTTCATTCATTTATTTTACCTCCCCAAATACTTTTGGTTTAGTTAATCTTTCAATTAAAGGAGAAGCCACATTCATAATGAGAATTGCATAGGTTACTCCTTCAGGAAGACTTCCTTTGACTCTAAATAGAGCTGTTAATAAACCACATCCAACAGCAAAAATTATTTTCCCTAATGAAGTTACTGGAGAAGATGAATAATCTGTAGCCATAAAAATTGCTCCTAATAATAATCCTCCGCCAAGCACATGATATATTAAATCGCTTTTATCTACTCCTAATAACAATAACATTATCGCAGTAGTACAAATATATATTGTTGGAACTTTCCAATCTATTACTTTTCTAATAACTAAGTATATACCGCCTAACAAAAGCAAGGCTGCAGATGTTTCTCCAATAACTCCACCGATGTTTCCAATAAACATTTGCTGAATTGATGGTAAACTTCCGCCTCCGTCTTTTAATATCTGAAGTGGTGTAGCGGTGCTAACTGCATCTGGGAAAGTATATGTAGCCATAATATTTGGCCATGATGCCATAAGAGCTGCTCTTGCTCCCAAAGCAGGATTCATAAAATTCGAACCTATTCCCCCAAAGAATTCTTTAACAATTATTATCCCAAAAAAAGATCCAAATACAGCAACCCACCATGGTGCTCCAGCTGGTAAATTAAGCGCTAACAGAATTCCTGTTACCACTGCACTTAAATCTTTTATTCTAATTGGTTTCTTAAAAAGCTTTTGTATAAATGCTTCTGCACATATCGCGGATATAACAGAAATAAGAATCAATTTCATTGCATTTAAACCAAAAAAATAAACGCTCGCTATCATAGCAGGTATTAAAGCAATAATCACATCAGCCATAATACCTCTAACAGACTCATTTGATCTCATATGTGGAGATTGTGACACAATGAGCTTATCATCTAAAGAATAAATGCCATCTTTAGTTTTTTCTAATGTTTTCTCAACCATTCTTCTACCCTCCGTATTTATGATTTCTTCCTTTTCGCAGTAATCTCACGTTTAGCTTTCTTAATGGATTCTGCCAAAGGTCGTTTTGCTGGGCAAATATATGAACATGCCCCACACTCTACACAAGCTAGAGCATTTAACTCATCGCATTTACCATAATTATCTTTTAAAGAATAACTAGACAAATATAAAGGTTCTAATCTTGAAGGACATACATCGATGCATTTGCCACATTTTATGCAAGGATAAACCTCTTCGTTATCTATTTCTTTTAAAGATTTAACTAATATTCCATTAGAACCTTTGACTATAGGAGTTTTTAGGCTAAATTGTGCTATTCCCATCATTGGTCCACCAACTATTACTTTGCCTGGTTTATCCTTAAAACCGCCACACTCCTCGATCAATTTCTCAATTGGTGTTCCTATTCTAACTAATAAGTTCTTAGGTTTATTTACAGCTCCAGTTACTGTTACTACTCGTTCATATAGTGGTTTGCCTTTTAGTACAGCATCATTGATAGCTTTTATAGTAGCTACATTGGACACAACACATCCAACATCCATTGGAAGACCACCAAGCGGAACCTTTCTACCTGTTATTGCATTTATTATTCTCTTCTCATCACCTTGAGGATATTTAGTTTTCAATGAAGCAACGACAATTTTAGTTTCCGATCCGAGCTCTCTTTTCATAGCTTCGATTGCATCGGGCTTGTTGTCCTCTATGCCAATATAAGCTTTTTCAACATTCAATGCTTTCATAGCTACTTTTATTCCAGAAATGATATCACTTGTATATTCTAGCATCAATCTGTGATCAGCCGTTATATATGGCTCGCATTCTGCTCCATTAACAATTAATACATCAATCTTCTTGTCTTCGGGTGGTGAATATTTTACGTGGGTTGGAAAACAAGCTCCGCCCATTCCAACAATTCCCATTTCTTTAAGCAGAGATATTATTGTTTCTTGATTCAATGACTCTAGCTCTCGTTCTTTTACTTCATCAAGCATTTCATCTTTGCCATCGTTTTCAATTACCACACATTGGGTCTTAATACCATTAGGAGCATATATCGTGGATAATTCTTTGACTACGCCTGATACGCTTGAGTGAATGCAAGAAGAAACAAAAGCATTTGAGCTGCCTATCTTTTGCCCTACTTTTACTACATCACCAACATCTACTAATGGCTCACAAGGAGCGCCTGTATGTTGATGTAGGGGTATGTAAACTATCTCGGGACTTTTTAATACTTCAATGGGATTGTTGCATGTTAATTCCTTATATTCAGGAACTGAAACACCGCCCTTAAATGTTAATTTACCTAAGTCCATTACTCTACACCTCTTTGCTAGTATTATTAAGTTTTTACATAAACTATCAAAATATATTATAACATTAAAAGCTATCAATGTATACTAAAACGGGGATTTATTGCACAAAAAAAAGAAATGGTGCGAGTGATGGGATTTGAACCCATACGCTATGACTAGCACATGCCCCTCAAACATGCCTGTCTGCCAATTCCAGCACACTCGCAATTAGATATGATATATAGAAATTATCAAATACACTATAATTATTATATAATCTTATTTATCTAATTTCAACTAAAATATATCATATCCAACTATATTTACTTACTTGTCTAAAGCTAAGTAACAGTTTTGTAGCCCGTTGTATAAATTATAATAATTGGGATTTAATTCTCCTTTTATAGATGAATCTACAATTAAGCAGTCATTAGTATACATCAAGCTAATATATGGCAATTCTTCTATAAATAACTTTGAAAACTCATCATATGAGTTCTTCTTGTCCTCTTCATTAATGGAGTTATCTAGATTTTTTAGCATATTGTCCATGATTGGATTTTTGTATCGCGAGTAATTGTCATGACCTATCAAATCAGATTTAAGTAGCGATTCATAACGTTGAAAAGTTCCAATTTGATATTTAAATATCGCTAAATCAAATTTCCCATTTTCTATATCATATATGTATTGTGAAATACTATCATCCTTAGATCCAGTTTCTGACACGATATTTACATTTATACCTACATCTAGTAAATATGATTTAATTAGATCCGCTAAAGCGATTAATGTATTATCATCACCATCAACCAAGAGATCAAATGATAAAGCATCACCATTTTGGTTTCTTCTAATATTATCAGAATTTATTATATTGTATCCAGCCTTGTCCAATGCCATGTTGGCTTTTTCAACATTGTATCCATAAGAATAAGCCGATTCAGGCAATAAATAAAAATCAGGGTGTATAATTGTGTCTACAGCTGTTGCATGCGATAAATTTACTTTCTTAATAATGTCTTGTCTATTTATTGCATACATTATGCCTTTCTTTAACTGACTGCCATTTTCATTGTTAAAGATATCATTATCATGGTTAATCGCAATGCCTATGTAATCTCCTGAAACAAATTCTTTTATTGAAACTCTATTATTCGTTGAATACTTTTCCCAATCATATCCTAAGCTCTTAGCTATATTAACTTTGCCAGCTTCAAATGCCGTTAATATAAGTTCTTCATTCTCAAAGACCTTGCCTGTAATATTCGTGATTTTAGGGGTTTCTCCCCAATAGTCTTCATTTGCCTTAAGATGAATTTCTTTGTTGTTGACATAATCTATAAACTTGTATGGTCCCGTTCCATTTGGAATGAAATTATCTTTATCTATTGCTGATTTTCCAGAAGAACTTGGAATTATTGGAAAAGTCAATATGTCTAAGTATGAAGTTGTGGGTTTATTAAAATAAATTCTCACTGAGTATTTTGATATTGAATTAGCACTAATATTGCCATAGTTAGAAGCTCCATAAGCATTCTTAATCATGTTGTCATAAATGCTTTCAGCCCCTGCTTTCTTAAGCAGATTAAGAGTAAAAATCACATCTTCAGCTGTTAATTCTGTGCCATCATGAAAAAAAACATTTTCTTTTAATTTAATGTCTAAACTCATTCCATCATCACTAATAATATAGCTTTCTGCTAATTTTGGTATTGGTCTTAAATTTTCATCATAATCAAATAATCCCTCATAAATTAATTTGCTAAAATAAAAATAGTATAAATTATCTGTATATACAGGATTCAGGGATTCAAAATTAGTTAACGGCAAGACAATTTCTCCATTCTCGACAATTATTTGTTGCAAACTAGATTTAATATTTTCTTCTGATTTGCTGTCATTTGATTTCTCGCATCCTGTGGCAAAATACAATGAAGCAATGACAAGAAATAAAAATATTACACGTTTATTCAATTCATTATTCACCTTCCCTAATCTCTAAAATAAAAGAATGAATTTTAGTTGCTGTTTTATCTAATACAGATGAATCCACAGTAAATACCTCATCATCATACAAAAAATTATATATTCTAAAATTATTTAACACTTTTTTAACGAAATTATCTGTCTCTTGATAAGGAATTTTATAAAGAGTTGAGGAATCATAACTATACTCATCATCCTTTAGCCAATTTGTGACATTGCCACTTCCAGCATTATAAGCAGCTAAAGCAACTTCTAAATTCCCAAACTGCTTTAGTAGTTTGCTTATATACCAAGTACCAATCATTATATTTACTTCCGGATCAAATAAATTATCTGGTTTGAAATTCTCTATTTTTAATTCATCTACAGCCCATTGTGCAGTTCCTTCACTAATTTGCATCAATCCTCTTGCATTTTTTGAAGAAATTGCTTTCTCATTAAAATTGCTTTCAGTTTTAATTATTGAGAAAACTAAAAATGGATCTAGATTATATTTCAATGAATAATTATAAACGATGTTTTTGTATTTAATCGGGAAAACTATTGAGATAGCAGTATTTATAATGAATACTAAAACAATTAATGCTATAAATATTTTTGCTATTCTTTTCATTTTAATCACATCTTAACTTCCTTAATAAAGTATCTATTGTCTCTTCTAATTCTTCTAGGCTTCCATTGTTATAAATTATCACATCACTATTATCCTTTTTATAATTCAAATCTAATTGAGATTTTATCTTTTTTAGAGCGTATTCATAATCAATTCCATCTCTTTTCATCAATCTATCGATCTGCTTTTTTTCGTCACAATAAACAAGCCAAATCTCATCAAGTACAAGCCCTCGATCAGTTAATATCTCTCTAGTTTCAAACAAAAGCGGTATATCTATAAATATTACATCTTCATCTAAAATATGTTCATTAACATTTTGTATTATATTTTCAATAATCATTGGATGTAAAATCTCATTTAGCTCTTTTCTCTTTTCTTCACTTCTAAATATGATCTCGGCTAATTTTTTTCTATCTAATTCTCCATTCCCTAATAAGATATCATATCCAAATTTCTCTTTAATTTTTTCTAATCCCTCTTGCCCCTTTTTTACCACATCTTTAGCAACTTGATCTGCATCTACGACAAGATAACCTCTGGATTTTATCACCTCTACTGCTGTAGATTTGCCAGTTGCTATGCCACCGGTAATTCCAATTATTTTAGCTCTATTTTGTATCATACCAACTTACTCCTTGTGCTATTTCAACTTTTAAAGGTACTTTTAACTTAACTACATTTTCCATCTTTTCTTTCATCATTTTCTTTACATATTCTAGCTCATTAATATATGTTTCGAGAATCAATTCGTCATGTATTGTCAAAACTATATGTGATTTTAAATTATTTTGCTTTAAGTCTTTATAAATTTCAACCATTGCCATCTTAATTATATCTGCTGCACTCCCTTGAATAGGCATATTCATGGCAACCCGTTCCCCAAAAGATCTTATGTTGTAGTTATTCGAGTTTAACTCAGGAATGTATCTTCTTCTATTTAAAATTGTTTCTACATATCCAAGTTCTTTTGCTTTTCTCACCGAATTCTCCATATATTGTTTTACACCGCTATAGTTTTCAAAATACTCATCTATATATTTACGAGCTTCTTTCCTGCTTATCTCTAAATCCTTAGATAAACTATAATCAGATATCCCATATATTATGCTAAAATTTATAGTTTTGGCTTTTGCTCTTAACTCAGGAGTTACATCTTTTATGTCTACTCCGAAAACTTCACTAGCAGTTTTTAAATGTATATCCTGATCATTTATAAATGCTTCTATCATTTTTTCATCATCAGACAAATGTGCTAGTATTCTAAGTTCTATTTGTGAATAGTCACCATCTAAAAAAATATATTCTGGTTGTTGTGCGACGAATGCTCTCCTTATTTTTTTACCATCTTCTGAACGTATAGGTATATTTTGCAAATTTGGTTCAGTGCTCGAAATTCTACCAGTACTTGTGACCGTTTGGTTGAACTTAGAATGAATTCTTTCAGTGTTTTTATTTATCATTGGCTTCAAGCCTTCGATATAAGTCGATTTGATCTTTATTATTTGTCGATATCTTATCAGCTTTTGTGCTATTGGATGAACGTCTTTCAGTTCTTCAAGAACTTCTACATCTGTAGAATATCCTGTCTTTGTTTTTTTAATTGTTGGCAGTTTCAATTTCTCGAATAATATATATCCCAATTGTTTTGGCGAATTTATGTTGAATTCTTCTCCTGCTAATTCGTATATGTCATTAATTAATTTATCTATTTCACTATCAAAACTTTTCCCAATAGCATCAAGTTCTTTTTCATTCACTAAAATTCCGCAGTATTCCATGCTAGCAAGGACTTCTACTAAAGGCATTTCAACATTTAAAAATAACTCTTCCATTTGTCTTTGCTCAATTATCTCTATCATTTTAGGCTTTGATAACTCAATTGTATTTAATACAAAAGCAATGTATTCCATTATTTGCTGTTTCTCTATGCTTTTAAAGTCTTTTTTTGATTTACCTTTGCCCAATAAGTCTTGGAGGTTATTCCCATTAATATCCAGATATTCTTCAGCAATCTTATTAATAGCATAATCGCTCTGATCTGGATTTATAAGATATTGAGCTATTGATGCATCAAATTCTAAGCCCAAAATATCCCAGTCTATTTTAAACATGCTTACAATATCAGATTTGCAATCCCAACTGTTTTTGATTATGTCCTTATTTTTAAATGCGCTTTCTAAGATTCTTATTGTTTCTAATTCTGTATCTCTTAAGTCAATATAAACAGCATTATCTCCTTTAGGTTTTATTCCTAGCCCAATAGCATTCTCATTTATATAATCATCAACAACAAATTTAAATGCAAATTCCTTAGCTTTATTGATATTGTCCATTAAGTTTTTAAGATCATAATCTGTTTTAATTTCGTTTATTTGAAATTTCTTTATAGGTTCAATTTCTTTGAAATCATCGTCTATTTTAGCTAATAAACTCTTGAACTCAAGGTCTTCAAATAACTTTTTTAGAGCTTTGGTATCTTGATCCCCAAATGTTAAATCCTCTATCTCAAAGTCAAGTGGTACTTGAGTGATTATCTCAGACAGCTTTCTACTGAGAATTGCAATATTTTCTCCCTCTAGTATCCTTTCTTTAAGCTTGCCTTTAAGTTCATGAGCATTGCTAAATAAGTTTTCAATGTTATCATATTGCTGTATCAATTTTAAAGCAGTTTTCTCCCCTATTCCATCAATTCCAGGTATATTGTCCGACTTATCTCCCATTAAAGCTTTGACTTCAATAAATTGTTTTGGTTCAATACCATACTCTTCTTTTATTTTATTTCTGTCGTATTCTTCAATGTCTGTAATTCCCTTTTTAGTCATAATTATCTTTATTTTATCTGAAGCAAGTTGAAAATAATCTTTATCACCAGTAACTAAATATACATTCATTCCTCTCTCTTCTGCTTGTTTAGCTAAAGTCCCTGCAATATCATCTGCTTCATATAAATCTAAATCTATTGTTTTAATTCCCATATTTCCCAATATTTCTTTCAATATTGGAAATTGCATTGATAACTCGCTCGGAGTCTTATCCCTTGTTCCTTTGTAGTTTTCATATTCTTCATGTCTGAATGTCTTTCCTTTTCTATCAAAAGCAACACAAATATAATCAGGTTTATATTTATCTAATACTTTATAAAGCATTGTTAAAAATCCATAAACTCCATTAGTATAAACTCCACTCTTGTTACTTAATAGAGGCAATGCATAGAATGCTCTATGTACTAATGAGCTACCATCAATCACCATTAATGTTTTCTCTGGCATTTATATCCCTCCTCTTTCAAATAACTATAGTATATCATTATTTATATAATTAGGTAAATAATATATCAATTGATTATATCAGGTAAAAATATTAGTTGATTTTTGAATTATTATGTGTTATCATTATTTTTGTGTTAATCATGCCGAAGTGATGGAATTGGCAGACGTACTGGACTCAAAATCCAGCGGTGGCAACACCGTGCGGGTTCGACTCCCGCCTTCGGCACCAAAAAACCGAGAAGGATTTTCTTCAATCACATCATCAATTACAGTTCGACTCCCGCCTTCGGCACCAAAAAACCCACTCTCATTTACCAATTATGGTTTATGACAGTGGGTTATTATTTATTTCATATTCCTATACTTTTCTACATTTTTCATATGCTCTTCGTACGTTTTTGCGAATACATGACCATTTTCACCCATTACATAGTAATAGTATTCATGTTCTTCAGGATAAAGCGCCGCCTTAATTGATTTTAATCCAGGTGAAGCAATTGGCCCTGGAGGAAGTCCCTTATTCAAATAGGTATTATATGGATTTGGCTCCAATAAATCATTTTTAGTTAGTACGCTTGTGTGTTCTTTGCCCTTACCTTTTCCATATATAACAGATGCATCGATTTGAAGAGGCATTCCTATCTTAATCCTATTGTATATGACACCACTTATCTTTGCCCTTTCTTCGTCATTATATGCTTCTCTCTCGATCAATGAAGCTATTGTCAATATCTCATGTTTAGTTTTATCAATTTTGATTCTTTGATCTTCCATTTCTTGTGTCCACTTGTCATTTAAAGTTCCTACCAGCAATGCTACAATGTCCTTTGCATTCTGATTTTTACTAAAAAAATAAGTGTCTGGGAAAAGATAGCCTTCTAAGCTAAAATACATATCTTTATTATCCACTTCTTTTGATATATTCTCGTCAAAATAGTTTTCAGTTGCGGTTATAAATTCATCTTTATCCACTAACCCATTATCTTCTAACTTTGTAGCAAATTGATATAAGGTAAAACCCTCTGGGAAAGTTACTTTAATAGTGTTACTTCCATTTCCCACAGTTAACACTTTATAAATGTCCTCAAATTCCATATTTTGAGTGATTTTGTACTCTCCGGTTTTTATATTTGTTCCAATTGATTTTCCTTTATAGTAGAAATAAGTTTTACTCCTAATTGCACCTACTTCATACAATTTATTAGCTATATCTTTTAAATTGTCTCCTTGCTCAACTTCAATTACTACTTCTTCCTTATTAATTGTATGAGACAAATATCTAGGCAAAACTACTAAACCAATTAATATAATAATCGCGACAATAATTAAAGCTATTATTTTTTTTCTCATATAGGTCCTCTTAATTAAATAATAATTCTAAAAAATCATCTGTACTTATATTCCCAAGATAATCCGAAATTTCAATTTCTGATATTGTTTTTGCAATTTTGCTTTTTTCGTATTGATTGTTCTTTAATAATTCTTCTAATTCCGAGACATCTTTTGTTGCAAAAAAATCGCCATATATTTTCACGTTTGTAATTATTCCAGATTTTATTTCTAGTCTAATGTCTATTGAACCTGATGGATATCTTTTATAATTCTTCCAATTAAAATCAGGCGACTGCCCATAATTCCATTCCCAAGTATTGTATTTATTTTTACATAATCTATCAATATTCTCAAGATGTTCATCTGATAATTTGTATTCTTCAAAAGGCTCATTTAGATAGTCAAATATATATTTGAGCAATATTTCTTTAAATTCCATAATATCAATATTTTTTTTCATATATGGTTTAATGTTTGTTACCCTTGATTTAACAGATTTTACTCCTTTAGATTCTATTTTATCTTGTTTAACATTTAAAGCTTGGGATAACACACTTAAATCAGTGTCATATAATATCGTTCCGTGGTTTAATACTTTTCTCTTGTGCAATGATTGGGCAATTCCTGATATCTTCTTTCCCTCTACTGTGAGATCATTCCTTCCTGATAGTTGTGCGTCTATGCCAAATTTCTCTAAGGCTTTTAAAATGGGTATATTTATTACAGAAAAATCTATTTTCTCTTTACCTTCTATATTTTTTATTATAGAAAAATTCAAATTTCCAAAATCATGATATACAGCCCCACCTCCTGTAACTCTTCTTACTACCTTGATATCTTTATCATGAACAAACTGTTGATTTATTTCTTCGATTGTGTTTTGATTCTTTCCAACAATAATCGCTGGGCTATTTATCCATAAAAAAACATATTCCTCTTCATCTGGTAAATTTTTAAATAAATACTCCTCAAAAGCTAAATTATAATATGGATTGTTTGATAGATTTGTTACAAATTTCATATTTCCTCCTTATTTTCCCAATAATAAATTGATTTCTAAT
Organism: Tissierellaceae bacterium; assembly: GCA_018434075.1. GTDB lineage: Bacteria > Bacillota > Clostridia > Tissierellales > Tissierellaceae > Soehngenia. The sequence continues at coordinate 10,766 of JAHDQA010000120.1, read as the reverse complement.
AAAACACTCTTTGCTTCTGTCACTTTATTCTTAAGTATATCATAACTCTTTCTTAATATTTTATCATTTTTATTTTCTTCTATCAGAAGTTTTAAGTTCTTAATTTCATCTTCCAACAATTCAATTTCGTTCAAAATATCAAATCTTTCATTCAGTATATTTATATCCAAGTCACTAATTTGAGATGTAAAGCCGTCTTTTATTATAAAGCCATCTCCAAAATTTGGTATAATTGATTCAATCCCAAAATCGTATAGAAGCTCTCTTGATAAACTATTTGCAGCATCAACTTCTCCATGAACCACAAAAGCTTTTTTAGGTTTTTTCTCAAAATGGGATAACCATTCCTTTAGATGTACAATATCAGCATGAGCTGAAAATCCTTGCACATTATAAACTTCTAATTCTACTGCTATTTCTTCTCCTAATAATTTAACCTTTTTAGCTCCATCTAGTATCAATCTACCTAATGTACCTTCTGCTTGATAACCAACAAACACTAAGCTATTTTGAGGATTCCAAAGATTATGTTTTAGATGATGTCTAATTCTCCCTGCGTTTGCCATTCCACTGGCTGAAATAATGACCTTAGGATACTGAGCTTTATTTAAATTCATCGACTCTTCCTGGCTCTGTACATATCTTAAGTTATCAAACGCAAAAGGGTTGTCCCCTGATAAAATCAATTTCTTAGCATCTTCATCAAAGTATATAGCATTTTCCTGAAATATTCTCGTTGCCTCAATTGCCATTGGGCTGTCTATATATATTGGTATTTTTTTGTATTCTTCAGTATTTGTGTATTCATAGTACTTGTTCAATTCATAGATAAGTTCTTGAGTTCTGCCTACAGCAAAAGAAGGTATGAGAACAGTTCCTCCTCTTAATGCAGTTCTTTCAATTATATCGATCAATTTGTCCATACTGTCAGAATAGTTCTCATGTATTCTGTTTCCATAAGTTGACTCAATTATTAAATAATCAGCATCAGCAATATACTCCGGATTTCTTATTATTGGTCTCCCAGGCATGCCTAAATCTCCTGAATATACTATCTTTATGTTGTTGCCATCTTCATTTATCCATAGTTCAAGAATTGCAGAACCCAAGATATGTCCTGCATCCCTAAAGATCAATTTTATATCATCATTTAACTTTATCTCTTGATCATAATCATAAGTTTTAAAATAGGAGATAGAATGCTGCGCTTCTTGTATTGTATACAGTGGTTTCTTTAATTCTTCCCCGGCCCTTTTTCTTCTATTGTTTTCCCAAACGGCGTCAGATTCTTGAATATGCGCACTATCTTTAAGCATGATTTCACATAACTGCATTGTTGGTTTTGTAGATATTATCTTGCCTTTGAACCCTTCGTTTACAAGTTTTGGAATCCTGCCGCTATGGTCTATATGAGCATGTGTTAAAATTAGATAATCTATTTTTTGAGGATCATATGGAAATTGGGCGAAATTAAAATCCTCGATTTCTTTTTCTCCTTGAAACATGCCACAGTCCAGTAATAAATTATACTTTTTTGTAGATATGAGGATATTTGAACCAGTTACAAATTTTGTAGCTCCAAAAAATTTTATTTCCATAATCTCACCTCTGCTTAATTTTATTAATTTATACCCATAAAAATACTTCCTAAATATTGGTCATATCATACAGACCTTTTTAATTTAGGAAGTATAAAAATATTAGATTTACATGGAGCTAAAAATCTCTGTCCAGATTCTATCATACTCTTGCAGCATGTCAGATGGATCCTTAAAAATTTCTGTATTCTCTAGTTCACTAAAGTCAGGATATGCAACTTTGTTGTTCTTTAATTCATCGCTCAGCAACTCAATAGCCTTTGGCAATGGTGAAGAATAGCCAATATATTCTGCATTTTTTGCAGCTATATCTGGTCTTAGCATAAAATTGATAAACTCATGTGCTAATTCTACATTTTTAGCATCTTTTGGTATAACCATAGCATCAAACCACAAATTTGTTCCTTCTTCAGGAAGCACATATACTAAATTTGGATTTTCTCTCATCATAGCTACAGCGTCACCGGACCATACAACTCCTATAGCAGCTTCCTCACTAATAATTGAATCTTTTATTTCATCTCCTTGGTATGCATATACCAATGGTCTTTGCTTAATTAACTCATTTTTGGCTTCTTCTAGTTCGTCAATGTTTCTCGTATTCATAGAATAATGGAGTTTTTTCAAGGCTACAGCTAAAGTATCTCTTTGGCTATTGAGCATGATTATCTCACCCTTAAATTCTTCATCCCATAAATCTGCCCACTTAGTCAACGGTCTATTAACTAAATTCTTGTTATATATTATCCCAACAGTGCCCCACATGTAAGGAACTGAATATTGGTTATCTGGATCATAATCTAAATTCATAAATCTTTCGTCTACATTCTCTATATTTTGTATTTTGTTAATGTCTATTTTTTGAATGAGATTCTCTTTAATCATTCTTTCAATCATATAGTCTGATGGGAAAATAACATCATAGCTACTTCCGCCTTGTTTGATTTTTACATATAAATCTTCATTGGTTGCAAAAGTATCATATACTACTTTAACATTGTATTCTTCCTCAAAAATGTCCAATACCTCTGGATCTATATAGTCACCCCAGTTGTATATGTTTATTGTAGGTCTATCATCAGAACAACCAGAAATTGTGAAGATTGAAAATACAATAAATAAAGATAATAAAATGCTTTTTGTAAATTTAGTTTTCAATTGTTTGTGCCTCCTCTTTATTACTTCTTTTATAAATTATTAATAATAATACCATAAGTGTTAAAAACATGAGTGTAGATAAAGCATTAATTACAGGATTAATCCCTCTTCTAGCCATGGAATATATCATTATGCTCAAATTCGAAACCCCTTTTCCTGCAGTGAAAAAACTAATTACAAAATCATCAATAGACAAAGTAAAAGCCAACAATGCTCCCGTCACAATCCCAGGCATTATCTGGGGAATTATTACTTTCCTTATTGCATAAAAAGGTGTAGCTCCAAGATCTAGTGCTGCTTCTGCAAGATGCTTATTCATTTGTTTTAATTTAGGCAATACAGATAATATTACGTAAGGAGTACAAAATGTTATATGAGCTAATATAATAGTAACTATGCCTAATTCCAGCTTTGCCATTTTGAACAATACCATGAATGATACAGCTGTTACTATATCAGGGTTTAATACTGGTAGATAGTTTAAATTTAATGCGAATTTTTTTGTAAAACCTCGCATATCATATATTCCAATAGCTGCAAAAGTTCCCATTATAGTAGAAAATAATGATGAAACAATTGCAATAATCAATGTATAATATAAAGATCTTAAGATCTCTTTATTGCTAAATAATTGTATATACCATTTTATGGTAAACCCGTCCCAATTTCCTCTAGATTTTGAATTGTTAAATGAGAAAACAATCAATACAACTATAGGGGTATATAAAAATATAAAAATCAGCGCTGTGTAAATCCTGCTTATATTCTTTCTCACCACAGTCCACCCCCGTCTCCTTCTTTTCCTTTGTCAAATTTAGATGTCAGTGCCATGGATATTAATATAAATACCATCAAAATTATGGACATTGCTGACCCAAAATGCCAATCCCCAGTATATCTAAATTGTTGCTCGATGAGATTACCTATTAAATAAGTTTTATTGCCTCCTAATAAACTCGATATAACAAATGTACTAACTGCTGGTATGAAAACCATAGTAATGCCTGAAATCACCCCAGGTAGACTCAGTGGAAAAGTGACTTTCATAAATGTTTTAAATTTATTAGCTCCTAAATCCCACGACGCTTCAATTAAGCTATTATCCATCTTAGTTAAAACAGAAAATATAGGTAGTACCATAAATGGTAAAAAATTATAAACCATACCCAATAGAACTGCTAAATCGTTATATAATAAATCTAGAGGTTTAAAACCTAATCTTGTTATAAAAAAATTAATAATGCCGTTTTTCCCCAATAGTGTAAGCCATGCATAAGTCCTAAGTAAAAAATTCATCCACATGGGAATAACAAATAACAGTATCAATACATTTCTGTACTGTATTTTTTCTTTGCTTATTATGTATGCAACTGGATATCCTAATAATAAACAAATAATAGTTGAAATCAATGCTAATTGGATTGACTTATTAAGGACCTCTAAATACATTGGCGTAAAGAATCTCTTAAAATTTTCTAAGCTAAAACTAAATGAAGAAATACTTTGGCTATCTCCAGTTGTAAAAGCAAAATAAACTACCATAAGCAACGGAATAGCTATAAAAATTGCCATCCAAACTAGATAAAAGTACCCATGCTTATTTAATTTCATTTATTTCTCCTTTCTCATGACATGTATATTATCTGGTACTATTCTCAAACCAACATAACTTCCAACATCTTTCATTAGAGTTGAATGTACTTTCCAAGTATAATCATCAGTTTGTACTTCCATCTCATAATGAACCCCTTTAAATAATACACTTTTAACTATACCCATTAATTGTGCTTTATCAGATTCAACAATTTCAACATCTTCAGGTCTTATTACAACATCAACTTCTTCTTCCTTATTGAATCCTCTGTCTACACATATAAAGTCCTTTCCCAAAAACCAAACTTTGAAATCTTGCTCCATTATTCCATCTAAAATATTACTTTCACCTATGAATTGTGCAACAAATCGATTTTGAGGTTCGTTGTAAATATCTATTGGTGTTCCTATCTGCTGTATTCTACCCTTATCCATGACCACAACAGTGTCTGACATCGTCAAAGCTTCTTCTTGATCATGAGTAACATAAACAAAAGTTATGCCTACACTTTGCTGCATTTTCTTTAATTCAACTTGCATTTCCTTTCTAAGCTTTAAATCCAATGCTCCTAATGGTTCATCTAAAAGCAGTACTTTTGGTTCATTAACTAAAGCCCTTGCAATAGCAATTCGCTGCTGTTGTCCTCCACTTAAAGATTCAATATTTCGCTTTTCAAAACCTGATAAATTCACAAGTTCTAGCATTCGCGTTACTTTTTGCTTAATTTCTTCATTGCTTTTCTTCTTTATCTTTAAACCAAATGCAATGTTTTCATATACATTTAAATGTGGAAATAATGCATATCTTTGAAAAACAGTATTTATTTGTCTTAAATATGGTGGTAAATCCGTAATGTCATTTCCTTCAAAAATTACTTTTCCTTCTGTAGGGGTTTCAAATCCTCCTATAATTCTCAATGTAGTTGTTTTACCACAGCCACTTGGCCCAAGAAGAGTCAAGAATTCATTTTGTCTTATATATAAATTTATATTATCTAATACCAAATCCTCTCCAAATTTCTTTGATAAATTAATTAAATCGATAGTATGAACTTTTGACATTTTTTCACCTCGCTAAAAATTAGGTGGAGTGCTAATCCACAAAAAAGAAGCACCAGTATTATATTCATTCGAAATATAATGATATCTATTCGCTTTATAGTAAAAGCTTTCGCCTTTTTTAACTTTGTATTTTTCATTACCTATATACAAAGTTATGTTTCCTTTTAAAACATATCCAAATTCTTCACCTTCATGAGGATAGTCCTCTTTAGTCTTTCCTCCTGGCAGCAAATCAACTTTAATTGGCTCCATTAAGTTCTTCTGCGAATTTGGAACTATCCAGCTTAATACATACCGTAGTTCATCATTTTCAGTCTCAAAAATATCTTCTTTATGAAAAACAATCTTCTCTTCTACTTCTTCACTGAAAAAATCTTTTAAATTAGTGCCTAAACATTCCAATATATCTATTAGTGTAGATATCGAAGGTGAAGTTAAATCTCTTTCTAACTGAGATATGAAGCCCTTTGTAAGTTCACATCTGTCCGCAAGTTCTTCTTGTGTCAGATTATTCCTAACTCTAAGCTCTTTTATTTTTTCTCCAATATTCATGATTTCCTCCATTGTATATGCCATTAAACAAAAAGTTTATATTTACTAAACACGTACTAGTTTAGTATAAGTTACAACATCAATCATGTCAATATTTATATGAATTTTTGTTTTAAATTAAAATAAAACAGAACACCAAGGGGTTCTGTTCTATTTAATATAGTGTATTTTTTTATTCTCTAATGCCTCATCTATAAGAGATTCTATATCTAGACTTTTTTCAGCATCTAAAATATCTTTTAGTTTAGGTCTTGTCAACGGGTGCTTTGGCAAAAATACTGTACAGCAATCCTCATATGGCAGAATTGAAGTCTCATAAGTTTCAATTTCTACTGCCATTTTTACAATATCCGTTTTATCAAATCCTATGAGTGGCCTTAGGATTGTGGTATCTACAGCTTTCTCTATAACATTTATACTTTCAATAGTTTGACTTGCTACTTGCCCTAGATTTTCACCAGTAATTAAACAATCATACTCGTTATCTTGTGCAATTCTTTCTCCTATTCTCATCATGAATCTTCTTGAGAGAATAGTCATTTGATCTTCAGGACAATTTTCATTTATTGCCTTTTGTATGTTTAATAAATTGACGCTAAATACTCTGAGTGGGCCTGTATAAATAGATAATTCTTCTGCTAATTTAATAACTTTCTCTTCAGCTCTTTGAGAAGTAAAAGGGTATGAGTGAAAGTGAAGGCAATCAATCTCCACTCCTCGTTTTGCCATCATATACCCAGCAACAGGGCTGTCAATTCCTCCAGACAAAAGCAACAGACCTTTTCCATTAGTCCCAATAGGTAAACCTCCTCTGGATTTAAACTTTTCAATATAAATATAAGCATTCTCCTTTATATCTATATACACATTAATCATAGGTGAAACTACATCTACTTTAACATTATTAATATTATCTAATATTGCAGCTCCAACTATTCTTGAAATTTCAGGGGATATTAAAGGATATCTCTTATCGGATCTGGTTGTGTTGACTTTAAATGTCACAATGCCATTTTCATCTTTTACCTTCTCGTTTAACAAACAAATACTTGCTTTTTTTATGTCCTCAAGTTCAGTAGATGTTCTTATACAAGGACTTACATAAATTATCCCAAATATCTTGGTTAGTCTGTTTATTGCTATTTCCTCTTCATTTTCAACCCCTTCTATATAAATTTTACCTTGTTCTTTATATATTTTAAAATCGCCTAATCCTTTTAAAACTCTTTTTATATTATCTATTAGCTTGTTTTCAAAATATTTTCTATTCAAGCCTTTTAAAACAACTTCTCCCAAACTAATACTTATTACTCTATCCAACTTATCATCTCCTAATAATATTTCGTATATATCTAACGCAATTATTTATTTCTTCTAATACATATTCAATGTCATCATCAACATTTTCATAGGAAAAACAAAGTCTTATTGTTCCTTCTATTAGATTATCATCTAGCCCTATTGCTTTTAAAACATGACTCTTTTTATTTGATTTTGAAGAACACGCTGATCCAGTTGATACATATATATCTTTGTCTTCTAACATGTGAAGTAAAACCTCTCCTCTGACATCTTTAAAAGATACACTGAGTATATAGCTTGATCCTGTCTCGTCAAGTGGAGAATTTATTTTTATATCACTGATATTTTCTAAAAAATATTTTGCAAATTTAGTTTTAATAATCTCAATTTCAGATTTCTCTTTAAATAAATTATTTCTTGCTATCTCTACTGCTTTACTAAATCCAGTGATTGCTGGGATATTTTCAGTGCCAGATCTAAGCGATTTTTCCTGATTTCCACCAAAAATAATCGGCTCAATTCTCGCCTTTTCTCTTAAAAAAAGTCCACCTATCCCCTTAGGTCCATGGATTTTATGAGCGCTAAAAGAAAAACTGTCCATTCCCATTTCATTAACAGATATATTTAGTTTGCCAAATGATTGAACCCCGTCTACATGAAAATGAATGTTAGGATTTTTATATCTTATTATATGATTAATTTTCTTTATATCTTGTATAACACCTATCTCATTATTAATATGAATTATTGATACGAGTATGGTTTCCTCTTTAATACTTTCTTCAAGTTCTAATAGATCAATTCTTCCATATTCATCATTGGATAAATAAGTTACTTCATATCCCTTCTTCTCATATGCTTTTATGACATTTAGAACTGATGGATGCTCCAATTTTGAAGTGATTATATGTTTTCCGCTTCTTTTTTTTGCCTTTATTGCGCCCTGGAGAGCAATGTTATTGCTCTCAGTACCACCAGATGTAAAATAAATTTCAGTAGGCTTACAATGAAGAAAATCTGAAATCTCTTCTCTAGCGCTGTTTAATTTTTTCTCTGCACTTAATCCTAGTTTGTGCAATGAAGAGGGATTGCCAAATTCATATAACATACAATTGTTAATAGCTTCAATTACTTCTCTTCTAGGTTTTGTGGTTGAACAATTATCCAAATATATCATCTTTACACCTCTTATAATTAAATCATAACTATATTATACATTAGTACAAACTACATATAAACTATTTTATGTATTTGCTTGCTTAGATATTGTGTTTAGGAAAATACTGTGATACGATTTTGTTATTACAAAATGGAGGTTTACAAATGAAAAAAAAGATAGCGATTATTTTTACTGGTGGTACCATTGCAATGAAAATAGACCCCGATATTCATGCAGCAATCCCTGCATTAAATGCTGATGAAATCATAGGTACTATCAAGAATATAGAAGACATGGCAGAGATAGAAATCATCAATTTCTCAAATTTGCCAAGTCCACATATTGATCTTGATATTTTAATGGATCTTTTCTACTTAGTTAAATCTAAAACTGACGATGAAAACACAGATGCTGTAATAATAACACATGGGACTGATACTTTAGAGGAAACTGCGTATTTGCTAGATTTATTGTTGAATACAAAAAAACCAGTAATTATTGTTGGAGCTATGAGAAATTTTTCAGAATTAGGTTACGATGGTTCAAGCAATCTTTCTGCAGCCATTTGTACAGCACTTTCCCCTAACTCAATAGATAAAGGTGTTTTAGTTGTCATGAACAACGAAATAAATGCTGCAAGCGAAGTTACAAAAACCAATACACTTTCACTAGATACATTTAAATCACCTGAATTTGGACCTTTAGGAATAGTTGATAATGATGAAGCCCTTTATTATAGAAATATAATACAGAGACAACACATAGAAACTAATAAAATTGAGAAAAAAGTAGGTTTGTTAAAATGTTATGCAGGAATGGATGCAGGTATAATTGAATATTACATAAATAACAATTACAAAGGTCTTATAATCGAAGCATTGGGTAGAGGCAACGTACCCCCAAATCTTGTACCAGGTATAAAACGCGCTTTAGCCGATGGTATGGTTATTGGTTTAGTCTCCAGATGCAATACTGGAAGAGTACTTTACACATATGGGTATGAAGGAGGAGGAAAACATTTAAAAGATTTAGGTGTCATCTTTGGTGGAAATTTACCTGGACAAAAAGCCAGGATAAAACTATGTGTAATTCTTGGGTTTACAGAAGACAAAGAAGAAATAAGAAATCTATTTGAAGCAAATTTATAATGTTAATAATTGTTCTTTAGGTGAAAATTTATGAAAATAATAACAGAAAATATATCTTATCTAGAAAGCAATATTGATGAGTTTATAAATAATGATTTATCTTTCTTAGATATTGAAACTACGGGATTAAACAGCAAATATTCATATGTATATCTAATTGGTGTTATAAATTTTGATTCTAATACTAATAGTTACAAAATGATCCAATACTTTGCAGAAGACATAAATGAAGAGGCTTTAATTTTAAAAGCATTTATTGATGATTATAATCCGAATTCTATTGTCATGACTTACAATGGTGATACTTTTGATATTCCATTTTTAAAAAATAGAATGCAAAAGCATAATATTACATTCGAGTTTGTAAATACTAGAGACATCTATAAAGATATATTGAAAAACAAAATATACTTAGATTTAGATAATTATAAACTCAAAACTATTGAGAAATTCTTAGGCATTGAAAGGAATGATGTTTATACAGGTCTAGATTGCATTCAATTTTACAAAGATTATCTTAAAACCCAATCAGAAGATTTGTTATATAAAATTCTTAAACACAACTATGATGATATTTATTATTTGCCAAAAATCTTGAAAATATACGATATAATTAATAATTTAAAGAGTTTTAACGTAGATTTTGAGAAAATTAATTACATGTTTTTAATCGATCATATTTCAAACTATGAAAGTACGATAGCCGTTACAGGAAATTACAGTCCATATCTTGATATAGAAATCAATCTTTATCTACCAAATGGCACCGTTTTATTGAGTAAAACTGGATCTTTTAATATTGATTTCTATGTTAATAAAGCACTAAACGAAAAAGATCAGTTAATAACTTTTGTATATGCAAGTGATATTCATCTAATAGCTCAAAGTGTTAACTCTTTTATGCCTTCACTAAATAGTATCATAGATGTTTGTATTGACAAGAATTTTGTACTTGATAATATTAAATTCATCCTAAAAAACATAGTCTGTTTTGCTATGGATCAGATAATAAGTAAAGAATAAAATAAAAAGAACTGTTTAAAAAACAGTTCTTTTTTGGTTCTATAATAAATGTTGGGGTGTAAATAAAATGCATCCCAATTTATCCTTTTTTGCAAAAAATAAAAGCACTTGTGAAATAAATCTGCTAAAATGTAGGTATCCAAATTAACTAAACATAGAAAGGAGATTTAT
>JAHDQA010000069.1 GCA_018434075.1 Tissierellaceae bacterium | reverse complement strand
AGTTCACCATTCTAGTATTGTAAATATCCTTGGCAGTTCTTACAGGACTGCTGAGGCCTTATCCAAGGTCGGCCAAAAAGATAATTAATTGTACATGAAAATATTTGCACTTTTGTACAAAAAAATATTGACGTTTATACTCTAAGCTTTTTCAGTCCAAAAACTCGCTGCCGTTATCTACCGTTATCGATTTAAATACCTTATTAAAGCGCTTAGTTCCGATTCTTTTTTCTAATTGATCTAATTGTCTTTTAACCTCTTTTTGTGTTTGAGAGCGCATCTTGAATATCAGTGTATGTCGGCTCATTCTCTCTACAAGCACTAACAAGCAGGCTCTTTCTTTTGAGCGTCCTTACTCTATACAGTCCATCTCCCAATGGCCTAACTTGCTTCGGTCATTCGCCTCTTGTAAACGATCATCTATGCGCTTTACAGTATATCTTTTATTCGCCTTGTCACTCGGGTGTATTTTCGTTTGCTGCTCTTTCCTTTTCGAGGTAAATCTTTTTTGGTTACATTAAGTAGTAAGTTTTGGTCTATGTAATTGTAAAGAGTGCGCACTGATATTGGCGTTTCTTGATAACTTTCATCATCTTTTAGTTTTTCTATGGTGGCATAGGGAGAATATTTTTCTCCTATAATGCATTCTTCAATCTTATCTGCTAATCGTCTATTTTTCCCAATCTTTAAATGGGGTCCCTTAGCACTTGCCTTATTGTCATAATCATCTTGTGCTACTATAGCTGAATAACTTATCACTTCCCGCAAATAAGTATCTAAAAACACTACCTTTCCACGCTTTAATTCCCGGCTTAATGTTGCAGGGCTTACACCCATCCGTTCTGCTATTTTACGCTGACTCAGTTTTTCTTTCTTTGGTGCGGCATTGTTTTGCTTTACCATTTCTTCTAATTCTTCTCTCTCGGAAAATGTTAGATGTTTACCTTTTTGTCGTCTTCTGATACAATATACTAAGCTCATGATCTTCTCCGTTTCTGTTTATTGTCATGGATAACATTATAACAGAGAAGCTCTCATGAGCGTTGTTTTTTTAGTTGTGTTTCATTTAATTATACAATTCGCCATCAAATTTATGAATTAACTTTATTTATCGCAAAGTATATTCCTCTCAAGCAATTGGCTTTTGATGATTCTCACAGCCCCAAATATCAAAAAATTAAAATTGACAAGCTTCCAATTATCAAAAAGTTCATTAAACAGGATT